>CAYFVI010000139.1:0-2877 GCA_964346525.1 uncultured Dehalococcoidaceae bacterium | reverse complement strand
CTGGTCAGCACCGGGATTTATGCCTTCACCAAGACGATTTTCGACTTTGTGGAACCGCAACTCGACCTTCCTGATGTCGTGAACCGGATGATTGAGCAAGGCCAGAAAATCAAAGCCCTGGAAACCGAAGGGGCATGGCTGGACGCGATTTACCCCTGGGATATCCTGAGTCTCAATGCTGCCATCCTGCCGCAGATTCAGGCGAGAGCCGGTGGCACCATTGAAACCGGTGTTTCATTAAAAGGCCAGGTCTCCGTCGGCCAGGGCACGGTGATACGTTCCAATTCCTATATCCTGGGGCCGGCCGTTATCGGCGACGGCTGTGAAATCGGGCCCAGCGTCTGCATCTTCCCGGCGACCAGCATCGGCAATAACGTGGTCATATCTCCGTTCACCGAGGTGAAAAACAGCGTCATCGGCAACGATGTGAACGTTGGTTCGGGCAGCATCATACATGATTCAGTCATCGATAATAGCTGCCGTATCGGCGGGCAGTTCGCCGCATGCAGCGGGCAGGAGGAAGTTGCCGTTGAGCGGGAGCACCATCTGGTCAGCTTCGGAGCGATGCTCGGGGAGGGGTGCACGCTGGGCAACAACGTGGTGGCGCAGCCCGGGGTAATCGTCGGCAACTACAGCCAGATACGGTCAATGAAACTCATCAGCGGACGGCTACCCGACCGGAGTCTGGTGGTTTAAATCAGGTTTAGCGGAGCGATTTAACGACATGTGCGGCATCGTCGGCTATATCGGGGAAAGACAGGCCGGGCCCATTCTGCTGAACTGCCTGTCCCGTCTGGAGTACCGCGGTTACGATTCCTGCGGCATGGCCGTGGTGGGGGGTAACCTGCGAGTACATAAGGATGCGGTCAGAGTACAGGTATTGAAAGAGCAGCTTCCACGCTGTATCGAAGGCAAAATCGGCATCGGGCATACGCGGTGGGCCACCCACGGCGCGCCATCGCTGATAAACGCCCATCCACACTGCGACTGCACCGGAAAAATAGCCGTGGTGCACAATGGCGTGATTAATAACTTCCAGCAGTTACGTCGGCGGCTCATCGAAGAGGGACATATTTTTGCCTCCGAAACGGACACCGAAGTCATTCCTCACCTGATAGAGAAATATTTTAAAGGCGACCTGGAGAAGGCGGTAGCGGAGGCGCTTGATGAGATGGAAGGCTCCTATGCCATCACTGTGCTTATGACAGACAGGCCCGAGCTAATCGCCGCCAGGAAGGACAGCCCGTTGATTATCGGGGTTGGTGATGGGGAGAACTTCATCGCCTCGGATGTGCCCGCTGTGCTGGACTACACCAGCCGGGTCATCTATCTGGAGGATAATGACATAGCTGTTGTTAGCAAGGAAGGCGTTCAGGTAAAGAGAAATGGGGAGGCGGTTAAAAGGAAGCCGCAACGGGTAACCTGGAGCGTGGAGGATGCGCAGAAAGGTGGCTACGAGCACTTCATGCTCAAGGAAATCCATGAGCAACCGAAGGTGATACGGGATACCATCAGAGCTTACCTGACAGCGGATGAAACGGGGGCTGATAGGGATACTTTTAAGGAAGATGGTGACGGGGAAATACTCTTGCTGGCCTGTGGTACTTCCTATCATGCCGCACTGGTCGGGAAATATCTTCTGGAGCAGCTGTTCAAAGTCCCGGTCAGGGCCGAACTGGCTTCCGAATTCAGCTATCTGGGGCAGAGCTCATCCCGAAGCCGGGCCATTGTCATCACGCAGTCGGGCGAAACGGCCGATGCGTTGAAAGCCATTAAAAGGCTCAAGAGTGAAGGGTGCCCGGTAAACGTGGTCACCAACGTCGTTGGCAGTTCCGCAACCCGTTTCGCTGACCAGGTTGTCTACACCACGGCCGGCCCGGAGATTAGCGTCGCCGCGACCAAGAGCTTTGTCGCGCAGCTGATGGCTTTATACTGGATGGCCCTTCCCTCTGCCCAAATTGACCTGAGGCGAAAAGAGGGCCTGGTCACGGAACTGAGACAGCTGCCCGGCAAGGTGCAACGTATCCTGGGCGATGAGGAAAAAATCGCGCAGCACTCCGCGCAAATTGCCAAGAATGAACATGTCTTCTTCATCGGGCGGGGGATTAACTATCCGGTAGCCCTGGAAGGAGCGCTGAAGCTGAAGGAAATCTCGTATATTCATGCCGAGGGCTATGCCGCCGGAGAGCTGAAGCACGGTCCCTTTGCCCTGCTCAGCAGCCAGTCACCGGTGTTAGCCATAGCCGCGCCGGACAGTACCTATGATGTCATGCTGACCAACATCAAGGAGGTCAAGGCCAGAGGCTCTCCGGTAATCGTACTGGCCGAGGAAGGCGACGAGTTCGTTGGCGAAGTGGCCGATTCCGTAATAGCGGTGCCGAAGGTCGACCCGTTGTTCTCTCCGGTGGTCAATACCGTGGTGTTGCAGCTATTGGCCTACTATGCCGCCAAAGAGCGCGGCTGTCCCATAGATTTTCCGCGGAACCTGGCGAAGAGCGTCACCGTGGAGTAGCGGCGCGCCACGCTGCCACAGGTTAGCCGAGGTTTCTGGAGAGAATAATCTTTCCTATTTTTCATTTGTTCTTATAGCTTGAAATAGAAGAAGGCTGAAGAGATGCTGGAAAAGTCGAAGAGAAGGCTGCTTATTATCGCCGGAACCATTTCCACTGCTCTCGGGATTGTGGGCATATTTGTCCCCATTCTGCCCACCACCCCGTTTCTCCTGCTGGCGGCAGCCTGTTATCTGCGCAGTTCGCAGCGCTTTTACAACTGGCTATTGAATTCCAAGTTCATTGGCACGTATGTGAGAAATTACCTGCAGGGAAAAGGCATGCCGCTGAAGATAAAGATTATCACCATCCTTTTGCTGTGGCTCAC
>CAYFVI010000138.1:0-8578 GCA_964346525.1 uncultured Dehalococcoidaceae bacterium | reverse complement strand
ATAGTTTGAGGCCACAAATGCTTTCTCAGTGGCTGTGTTCTTCGTGCGGGCTGTTGACCATTTGGAAAATTTCTATCAGCTTGTGCACCGCCTCCCAATCTCTATCACGGGCCGCTTTTTCAAATCGCTCTATAAACCAGCAGGTGGGGTCTCTGGTGAACGCTTCAAAGTCATCGCGTATCATCGGCCACGATTCCAGTATGGTGTATTTTTGTGGAATATTGCTCATCGCTCTCTCCTCCTGCAGAATTTAACTGATTCTACTACGTTACCCTATCCTCTCATCATTTTCAAACGACATCACGTCCCGTCGCAAATATTCCTTTTTCAAATGCGTAATAGTACTTTGGTTTAAATTCACTCGTTGGTTAATGACTTTCTAATGGCAATGGGTTAAAATTCAATTAAGGAATGTGATTTATTAAATAAAGGGATGACTACGGTGTCCAGATTAGAATCGACCAAAAAGTTGCTCCGCCGCGTAATTTTCTCCATCCCGTTTTTCGCCTTGCTTGGCCTTGTTCTGGGAGGTTTGCTCTCTATCGTATTAATCCCTATGCCGAAGGTGGCCGTAGTTGACGTTGCTGGCCCATTTCTGGACCAGAGGGATGCTAATACGGTTTTGGAGGAGCTGCAATATATCAGCCAGGATAGCAGTATCAAGGCGATAGTTTTATGGGTAGATAGCCCCGGCGGCAGCGCCAGTGCCGTTGAGCAAATATATCTGGATTTGCTTCGTTTAAAGCAGCAGAAACCTGTGGTGGCCTCAATTGGACAAATAGCGGCCAGCGGTGGTTATCACATTGCCGTGGTGTCAAATTTTATCTACGCTGAGCCAACTTCTCAGGTCGGCAGCATAGGCGCCTTTGTCAGTCTGCCCGAACAGGAGGAGCTGGACGAAGATGTAGGCGTGACCGGGCCTTTCAAGGCAACTGGCCGCTCCAGACGCAAAGCCGCCGGACATTTAGAGCTGGTAAGAAAACAATTTGTTGACACCATCAAATTGCACCGGGGTGACCGTCTGAAAGCCACCGAGGAGGAACTCTCCCGGGCTGAAATACTCCTGGGCATCGAAAGCCTCAGATACGGACTTATTGACGACATCGGCACCATAACTGTCGCCATTGAAAAAGCAGCCTTCCTTGCCGGTCTCAGAAATTATGAGGTGGTCGAATTTCAGGGGAGTTCTTCACGATTGTCCTGGGATTTAAGCACTTCCGATATGGACGCTTTAAGAGCACAGACCGGTCTGATACCAAAATATTACTATTTATATTTTGAGCCAAGGTGAAGCGGTGATAAGGAGGATTATTATTGTTGTCGTTGGGGTACTCATTGTTGTGCTCGGCAGAGGGGCCTTCTATTACCACGGTTTCTACACCCCACCACCCGCCGAAACGCTGGAATATGAGAATATCGCTATCCCACCAGCCCCCACCTCAGAATTTTCCGACGATGCGTCAGATAACATATCGGAGCCAGAGGAAAAGACGGTGCTGATTGATCTGGCCCATGAAAACAATTTTGAGCAAGATGAGCTCAACGTCCTGATGTTGAGGCTGGTGGCACGCGATATGGGCATTGAATTCTTGGGTGTGGAGGATGACCTCGAAGAAGAGCTCCTGGGTAAGGAGATAGAGGAAAAAGAGGCGGAAGAAGAAGAGGAAGAAGAAACAGAAGTTGAACAGGAAGAACCGGTGGGAGAGGAAGTGGAAAAAGAAACTGAGCCAGAAGAAGAACCGGTAAAAGTTGAAAGTGAAGAAGAGGTAAAAGAAAAGCTGCCGCCGATTGCCTTCATTATCGCTTCCCCGCAGGCAGAATTTTCCAGAGATGAGAAAGAGACAGTAAAAGAGTTTGTCGATAACGGCGGCAAATTATTGCTGATAGACGACCCGACCAGAGAAAGCAAAATAAACAGTATATCAATTGAATTCGGGGTTATATTCGAGCCCGACTACTTGTATAACCTCAAGGAGAACGACATCAATTACCGAAATATATTTATAAGTGAATTTGAGGATAATGAGATAACGGCGCAACTGAAAAAGATAGTCCTCTATACCGCTGGCTCGATTTCCTCAGCCGATGGCGGAATCGCTTTTGCTGACCAAAATACCTTCTCCTCGCTGATTGAGTCAAGGGAAAGGTTATCCCCCATAGCTCTTGATGAGGAAGCAATAATTCTGGCAATTCACGACCTCACCTTTATGACTGAACCTTACAATGGCGCATTCGACAACAATCAGCTCATAGCCAACATCGCTGCTTGGCTGTCACTCCCCGTTGCAGAAGAGAAAGCGGAAGACAAAGAAGATCAACCCGGCTAGCCGAGTCATTATTTATTAATGAGTAAGGAGGTTAAATAGAATGGGCAAAAAGATTGTGCTATCAATGTTGCTGGTTGTCACACTTTTCAGTATACCTGCATGTTCTCCAGGAGTGCCGCAGCAGGAGTATGACAGGGTAAGCAATGAGTTGAGTGCCGTCCAGGACCAACTTGCGGAACTGCAGGATAAATTGGCTGAAGCTGAGTCACAGCAAGGGGAGTATGAAGAGTTGAGCAAACGTTATGTTGCCTTAAAGTCCGAACATGAGACAGCGCAGACTGAGTATGAGGAATTGAATGACCAATATGAAGAGCTGAATAAGCAAATAGGTCCCATAAAGAGCGAGCTTGAGGCAATGCAATCCGATTATGAGGAATTGAGCAAACAGCATGAAGAGTTGAGCGAAAAGTATGCCATAGCAACGAAGGAACCGGATGAAATCGGTGAGCGAGAGCTGGAACAGGCGATATTCGAATTGATAAACCAGGCAAGAAGTGATATCGGAGCGGATGAGCTGATATGGGGTGAGAACATTTACAAGTGGGCAATGGAAAACAGCCGCAGTATGGCAGCAAGCAAACGCCGCGAATATTCCAGCTACGCGTCCTGGCAGGAGATATATTGGGCTGCTGGACATAGTACGGTGGACAGAATGGCCAGTGCCGTATTTACAATCTGGAAAGACGGCCTACAATATGAACAAAATATTCTCAATAAGGTTGCCACTTATGGCACGGTGGGCGTGCATAGAGCAGGGGATATTTACTATATTACCTACATTGCCAGTCATTACCGATGATGTAGAGCCGGGTCCTGACTGGTTCTGAACCAGCCAGCAGTTTGATTTGCATCGCGGCATACATCGATGGTATCATAGTCGGCGGGCTGTTTCTGGTCTGAAAGACAGAGCGTTTTAATGGCGGTTCTTGGCTCCTGACAGAGGTCTTTGAACCGAGACCGCAAGGGCCCATTTTTCTTATACGCTACAGCGTGTGGCCGTATTCCGCGCCGGCCATTTTCCACCGACACCGGAGCTTTGAATCGGGCAACGATAACTCAAAGTTACTATGTGAATAAGCCTTTGATGAGAAAGATACTGCATATTGTTGACTCAATTAATGATCGCGTAGGGTCAATATCGAGCTGGCTTCTGCTGGCATTAATCTTCGTCATCCTGTATGAGGTTATCGCCAGGTATGTATTCAACAACCCGACCGGCTGGGTTTTTAATTCTTTCCGTATGATAAATGGTGCCCTTATCGTGCTGGGTTGGGCCTATGCACAGCGCCACAATTCGCACATCAGGGTGGATATTCTTTACATCCGCTTCTCCCCCCGGAAAAAGGCCTTGGTTGATGTCATCGGTACCGGGTTATTCTTCCTGCCATTATTTGGGGTCCTCATCGTGCTGGCTGGGGAATCAGTGGGGCGTTCTTACTTCTTTTACATGGCACGTCAACAGGGCAGTCTCCCCACTGTCCTGACCTACCAGATAATAGTCTTAATCGGACTGTGTCTCTTCTTTCTTCAATTCGCCGCCCGTTTTACTCGCGACTTCTATATTCTCCTCAAGGGCAGGCAGCAGTGACTGAAACCGGTGCCGAGATTCTGGCGGTAGTATTTCTGCTGGCGATATTCGTCGGGGTTCTCACCGGCTATCACGTTGCGCTGGTACTTATCGGCATCGGCGCTGTCGTGGGGCTTTTTATCGTGGGCCCCAAAATGGTCTATATAATGTACTTCCGCATCAGCGATATGATACTGAATTACAATATGGTGGCCATACCCCTCTTTACTTTCATGGGGGTAATGCTTTCCCGCTCGGATATAGCCGACAGACTATATCATGCTCTGCACCTTTTGCTGGGGCGCCTGAGAGGAGGGTTAGCCCTGAGCACCATAATATTAGGCACCATCATTGCTGCTGGTCTGGGTGTGGTTCAGGCCTCGGTGAGCATGTTGACCATCGTCTCACTTGGCCCCATGGTGCGGAGGGGTTATAGCAAAGAACTGGCCAGCGGAGCCATCTGTGCCGGCGGGACTCTGGGCATCCTTATTCCCCCCAGCATCATGCTGGTGGTCCTGGGCATGTCGGCCGGAGTATCTATCGGTCGATTGTTCTTCGGCGCCTTTATCCCCGGCTTTGTTCTCTCCGGTCTGTATCTGAGCTACATCGTTGTGCGCTCCTGGTTGCAACCACAGATAGCACCAGCGGCTCCTGCGGAAGAAAGACAGGTCTCCTTTGCCAGGAAAATGGCCCTGCTCTTTTTCTCGATAATACCGCCGGTAGCCATCATGGTGTCAGTGCTGGGGACGATATTCTTCGGGATAGCCACGGTATATGAAGCGGCCGGGGTTGGAGCCGCAGCATCGATTCTGATTACCGTTGTCTACCGCAAGTTCAGCTGGAATCTCCTGAACTACGCCCTGCGCGAGACGCTGAGGGTAACCGGCTTTGTCATGCTCATTACCGCCTGTGCCAACGCAGCGGTGGGCGTATTTATATACTTTGGCGGTAAAGAGGCAATCGAGAACCTGGTTCTGGCAATACCTCTGGGAGCATGGGGCGCTTTTGCCGCCATTATGCTGGTCACCTTCATTCTGGGCATGTTTATGGACTGGATATCAATTATCCTCATCATCGTTTCGATATTGGTACCGATAGCACCAATGCTGGGCTTCAATCCGGTGTGGTTCGCCTTAATGTTATGCGTAAATTTGCAGATGTCATTTATGACCCCTCCACTCGCCCAGTCCATATTCGTCTGCCAGGGCAGCGCTGACCCGGAACTGGGAGTTACCAACATCGATATAATCAAAGGAGTAATTCCGTTTATTCTCCTGATAATGGTGGGGCTTGGTTTGTTCGTCGCATTTCCCCAGTTAATGCTGTGGCTGCCCAGCAAAATGATCGGGTAATGTTTCTGCCCTCATGCTTTCCCCCTGCTTTTAATCGACATCACCACCCGATATATAGTTAAATAGACTGATACAAGCAGCATTAAAGGAGCATGGATATGTCGACGAGGCTCAAATACTACGGTATTTCATTCTTTGAAATAGAAGCGCAGGGACGCAAGATACTGGTGGATCCCTGCATAATGGCCAACCGTCTCTGCCCTCTCAAGGTGGAAGACATTGGCCAGGCGGATATCATACTGGTCACACATGGGGCCAAAGACCATATGGGTGACGCAATCGATTTACAGAAGAGGACCAACGCTACGCTTGTCTGCGACCCTGCGGTAAAAGTGCACGCCATAAGAAATGGCGTTGCCAAAGACAAAGTGATCAACATGCTCTGGGGCGACTTAATACACATCGATGAAGTCGGTATCCAGGCTGTTGAATGCCGTCACATATCCTTTTTTGCTTCCGGGGACACACACCTGTCGGGGCTGCCGCTCAGTTTCATTATCTATCCGGAGAAAGGCGCCAGGATTTACAATGTTGGCGACTCGGCACTTTTCAGCGATATGAAATTAATCGGGGAGCTATATCAACCCAATATTGCCCTCGTTCCGGTGGGCGGCTCTCCCGAGCTGACCGGAGGGTGGGCCCACCTGCCGCCACGTGAAGCATCTTTATGTGTCCAGTGGATAAGGCCAGAGGTCGTTATCCCCACACATTTTGACCCTGATTCCGATGAAGGTGAGCAGTTTGCCAGCCGGGTAAGGGAGCTTGTACCGGGCACCAGAGTTGAGCTCATGAAGCCGGGTGAGTCCTTCACATTCTAGCCTCATGAATAAAAACATCTAAAACCGGCCGCGTTATATATTTTGACATCCAAACTGTGCAACGCTAACATACACCTAGTTAAAATAAACGGGGAGGCAGAATTATGGTCAAAAAGTTCCTTTACGGCGAGATGACGTGGCCGGAGATACGTGACATTGCCAGAGAAAACAGGGTGGCCCTCATACCCATCGCCACCATTGAGGACCACGGCCCCCACCTGCCGGTAGATACCGATGTCCTCCTTTGCTGGGAGGTATGCAAGAGAACGGGAGAACTCGTCCCCGATGACGTTGTCGTGGTACCTCCAGTTGTACACGGGTACAGCCCTCATCACATGGACTTTCCTGGCACGCTCAGTATCAATCCGGAAACCTTTATCAACTATGTGCTGGACATATGCAAATCTCTGGTCCGCCACGGCTTCAGGCGAATCCTGATGGCCAACGGGCACGGGAGCAATGCCCATCTGCTCGACAGTGTAGCGCGCCGGATCGTGATTGAAACGGAGGGGCAGGTAATCTGCTGCGCCCGATTCTACTTCTCCTCGACCAAATACGCTGAAGTCAGCGGTCAAATCCTTGAGGAGGCTCCGAACACCGGAGGCCACGCCGATGAGTTCGAAACATCGATTTACCTGGCGCTGAAGCCGGACCTGGTTGACATGAGCAAAGCGGTCAGAGAACTGAGGTCGCCCTCACTGAGCGTGGAGGCCGGGGCTGCCAGCGCCATGCCCGATATGTGGCCCTACTGGAGCACTCATACCAAGTCAGGCATAATGGGCGATGCCACTCTGGCCAGCAAGGAGAAAGGCGAGCAACTCCTGGAGGCAGCGGCCTCCGGGCTGGCCAGCATTGTGAAGGAGCTCAGGAAGAGAGAGATTCCCCAG
This sequence comes from uncultured Dehalococcoidaceae bacterium, assembly GCA_964346525.1. Lineage (GTDB taxonomy): Bacteria > Chloroflexota > Dehalococcoidia > Dehalococcoidales > RBG-16-60-22 > E44-bin89. The sequence continues at coordinate 1,627 of CAYFVI010000138.1, read as the reverse complement.
AGGGTCGACCACCATACTTGAGCGACCATCTGAGGCATCTAGTACCTAACGCCACGACAAGAGGAGGAAGCATGGAAGATTTCCAAATCATAGATGTGCACGTCCACCTTTGCCGGACAAAGGAAGAGGAAGAAAACTACTTTCCCCTGCCCGGGCGCAGGGAGCGCGATAGATGGGCGACTCCGGAGAGAGCCATCGAGTATATGGACCGGAATAATATCCTTAAGACGGCCTTCATGATTCTGGTACCCCGACAATACCGGGGGCCGTTGTACGAAAAGGCCAAGCTCGGGGAGCTTCCCGAGGGGCAGCAGCGAAAAGAAAAGGAAAGGATCAGCCAGCAAATCGGCCCCATTATGCGCGAGATGAACGAGTGGGGCTGTGGTGTGGGCCGCCGCCTCCCCAGATTGCTCCCCTTCATCGGCATGTCTGATGACCTGGGCAGCCCTGAAGCCTTGGCAGAAGAGGTGACTTTGAGGGCCAGCCAGGGCGCAAAGGGAGTGAAAATGCACCCGGGACAGTTTTCCTATTATCCGAATGACGAGGTTTTCTGGCCCATGTACGGGAAATGCCAGGAGTTGGAGCTGCCCATCTTATCTGACTCCGGCCCCTGGCCGCATTCACACCTGGTATTTATGTACCCCAATCCACTGGGCTATAAACTATATGAAGACCTGAGAGACTACGCCGAGCCCAAAAACTGGGCCAAGGTTCTGGAAGATTTTCCGAAACTGACCGTAATCCTCGCTCACCTAGGTTCAGCCTGGTGGGACGAGAGGGTGGAGCTGGCGCAGAAGTACCCCAACGTCTATTTCGATACCTCGCAGGGCTTCTCCGCCCCGGACCAGCTGCCGGTAGTTGGCCGGCGCAGCCTGGCAGAGGAAGACGTAGTCAGAATCTTTCGCAAAATCGGCGTGGAAAGGATAATGTTTGGCACCGACCTGCCGGGGATACCGCTGCAACCGCAGTTGGAACAGATACTGCGCCTTCCCTTCACTGATGAAGAAAAGCGAATGATACTGTCGGAGAATGCCAGGCGCATCCTTAAAATATAACCTAGCCTGAAGAATTGGTACGCTATGTCAAGTTGACATTGAGGCCGCTTGGCAAAAGCAGGCCACGGGTATTATACTCTCGTTATGACCGGACTTGCGCTCGGGTTAATCCTTCTGTCGGCCGTTGCCCACGCCACCTGGAATCTCCTGGCCAAACGTACCAAGAACCAGGAACTATTTATATGGTGGATGATAGTATCCATCGGTATAATCATTGCTCCTTTAGCCTTCTTTCTCTTTCTTCAATACCCTGTCGTCTCTCCCGGGTGGTGGTTTGTTCTGGGTACGGTAATATTACACGCCCTTTACTTTGTGCTGCTGGGGCGCAGCTATGCGCACGCCGACTTCTCTCTGGTCTATCCCATTGCCAGAGGCCTTGGCCCGGCACTTGTGCCGGTGCTTGGCGTACTCATATTGAAAGAGACCTTAACGCCGCTGGCCGTAATCGGGATAATCATGGTCATCATCGGCATATATACGGTTTACTGGTGGGGCCGAATTCAGCAACTGCGGCGCGACCCCCTCCGGCTTTTCCGGGAGGCCGGGGCAAGGTATTCCATACTCACCGGCCT
>CAYFVI010000137.1:0-4220 GCA_964346525.1 uncultured Dehalococcoidaceae bacterium | reverse complement strand
TGGCAGGAGATTTCCTGGGACGAAGCCTTTGACCTGATTGAGAGAAAAATGAAAAAAATCCGGGAAGAATCCGGGCCGGAGAGCGTTGTTTTCACCATGGGCACCGGCCGTGATATCGGGCCCTGGATATGCATGCTGGCCTATGCCTATGGCAGCCCCAACGTCATGTTCGGCCTGAGCGGGCTTGCCTGCTACAGCCCGAGAATGGCCGCGCTGCATACCGTCCAGGGAAATTACTGCGTGCCAGACGCCGCGCAATGGTTCCCCAGACGTTATGAAGACCCGAGGTATAAGGTCCCCAAATGTCTGGTCATCTGGGGCTACAATATACCCGCCTCGTGCCCGGACAATATCTTCGGGCACTGGTTTATCGACCTCATGAAGAAGGGCACCGAGATTATCGCCATTGATCCAAGGCTATCGTGGTTTGCCTCAAGAGCGAAAAAATGGCTCCAGCTTCGACCGGGATCGGACGGGGCTCTGGCTATGGGGTTCCTCAACGTGATTATCAATGAAGGCCTGTATGATAAAGGATTCGTTGAAAAGTGGACCAATGCCACTCACCTGGTCAGAGGCGACACCGGAAAACTGCTGCGGGAGAGCGATTTGGTGGAGGGGGGTGCGCCGGGCAACTTCGTCATCTGGGATACGGCCGGGCAGAAGCCCGTGGTCTGGGATTCCACGGAGGTAGAACACCGGTGGCCGAATGTGAAGCCGGCCCTGGAGGGGGAGTACCGAGTCCGCCTTGCCAGCGGAACGGAAGTGCCCGCAAGAACGGTATGGTCTGTCTTTTGCCAGCAGGTGGCACAGTATCCCGTGGAAAAGGTGTCCGAAATCACCTGGGTTCCGCAAGAAGATATTGTGGAGGCAGCACGCTTTTATGCCGAAAGCAAGCCGGCCTCAATACACTGGGGCGTGCCCATTGATATGACACCGGCCATCACGCCCACCGCCCAGGCCATCGCCAACCTGTGGTGTCTCACTGGGAACCTGGATGTGCCCGGCGGGAACGTAATCGCCCGTTTCGCTTTTGACGTGGTGGCCTATGCTCTGCCCGGGAGCAAGGGGGTCATCAAGCTGGCCACCAAGGAAGCTGACCAGCCTAGGATTGGCATCGACCGGTACGGCCCCCTGAGCAAGTTTGTCTGGCGGGCGCAGACAGACCTGGTCCTGGAGCAGATATTCACCGGTCAACCTTACCCCATCAAAGGCCTGTGGATACAGGCCGCCAGCCCTGTCGTCGGCCTGGGCCTTGACCCCAAAAAGTGGGTGGAAGCCCTCAAGAAACTCGAATTCGTGGTTGTCGCTGACCTTTTCATGAACCCCACGGCTCAGCTGGCTGACGTGGTTCTACCTTCAGCTACTTTTCTGGAAAAAGACGGTATCAGGAGCTGGTGGGTGCCGCTTCAGAGCATCAACAAGGCTATATCAGTCGATGAATGTAAGCCCGACGTGGAAATCAACTTTGAGCTGGCCAGGAGATTCGACCCGAATTTTTGCTGGAAGGACATTTATGAGCTATATGATGAAATAATAAAACCTTCCGGCCTGACCTTCAAAGAACTGCAGAAGCAAGGCCGGGCTTTCCCACCGGAAGGCCACCCCAGTGCGCCCTACCGCAGGTTCGAGAAAGGGTTGCTGCGGCCGGACCGGAAGCCCGGGTTTCAAACTCCATCCGGTAAGTTTGAGCTGTACTCAACGCTACGTGAAGAGTGGGGACTGGAGCCCATCGCCCACCATGAGGAGCCGCCCTTCACACCCGTCAGCCAGCCGGAACTGTACCAGAAGTACCCTTTAATCCTGTCAACAGGGAGAAGGTCTCCGGTGTTATATCATGCGGAGCACCGGAATATCCCCTGGTTGCGGGAAATCGACCCCGACCCCGTGCTTGAAATCCATCCCGATACGGCTAGGTCGCTGGATATCGGCCATGGAGGATGGGTCTGGGTGGAAAACTGGCTGGGCAAGTGTAAATTGAAGGCCAAGGTAACCCTGGAAGTGCCGAGATGGATGGTGATGGCTGCTCACGGCTGGTGGTTCCCCGAAAAGCCGGGGGCAGAGCCTTCCCTGTTCGGGGTGTGGGAATCCAATATTAATCAGCTTGTTCCCATGGGCTTCCAGGGCAAAGACGGCCTGGGTGCTCCGATAAAGCATCTGCTTTGTAAAGTCTATAAAGTCAGCGGAAAAGAGGAGGCGGGAAATGCCTGAGAAACATGAATACGGTCTATTGATAGATTATGAATACTGTACCGGCTGCTATGCCTGTCAGGTTGCCTGTGCCCAGGAATACCACTGGCCGGCCGGCATGGGAGGAATACAGGTAATTGAAGTTATTCAGAAGCTACCGCATGACAGGGCATATCTCACCTACCTGCCGTTTCCCACCGAATTGTGTGTCCTTTGCCCATCTCGCACCAGGAAGGGGCTTGAGCCAGCCTGTGTGATGCACTGCATGGCCTCCTGTATGAAATACGGAAGAGTGGCAGAATTGGCCGATGAAATGGGCAAGAAACCGAGGATGGTGCTCTGGATACCACGGTAGCAGCTGCCGGGGCATCCGTTTAAAATTCAGGAGGCATTTCCAGATGAAGGTACTGGGCATAGTCTGCAGTCCAAGGAAAAACGGCAATACGGAAATCCTGGTAAAAGAGGCCCTGAGCAGTGCTCATAAGCTTGGCGCGGAAACCGAGATGATAAAGGTTTCCGAGGTGGATATTATACCCTGTGATGGTTGTGAAACATGCGAAATCACCGGCGAGTGCAAGATAGAAGATGACATGCAGGGCATTTACGCCAAGCTTCTGCAGGCGGACGGGATAATATTTGGCTCGCCGGTATACTGGTGGGGCGTTACTACCCAGGCAAAAATCATCATGGACCGGACTTTTCTCTTTAGAAAAGGCAGAAGATTAAGAAATAAAGTGGCCGGTGCTGTAGTTGTGGCCCGCCAGGTCGGTGCCAGCAAGGCTTTCAGCGAACTGCATGATTTCTTCGGTCTTCACCGCATGATTCCGGCCCGTTCAATTGGTCCCAGAAGCGATGAGGAGCTGGCCAGAGAATGGGGTGGGGGTGTTATCGCCTACGCCGATAAACCGGGAGAGGTAGTGAATAACCAGCAGGCTGTGGCACGGGCCCAATCGCTCGGGGTAGCCATGGTTGAGACCATGCAGATGGTTAATCGGTGAACCTCTCACTCCCAACGCAATTGTCTATGCCGTACTCTCTTTTGACATAGCGATAGATAGCGACGTCATATTCTGCCGGATATTTGAACTTCTGCTCCGCAATTGACACCATTTGCCTGCCCAGTTCCCTCGATGCTTTCACGGCGTGCTTATCCTTGCGGACATCGCCTTTATTTCTGGCGTAACCGTAGACGAAGTCGGTGGAAAGCATGTGGTGCACCGAAAAGAAGGTACCGAATAAATGCCACACGCCCAGATTCCCTAAACTAGCCCCGACCGATATCACACCGCTGACCTTGTTGTTCAAATTGGGCTTGCTGTGGTACAGGGCGTAGGAGCGGTCTATCAGAATCTTGGCTTGAGCGGTCGCGCTCCAGAAGTAAACCGGCGTACCCCAAACGATGCCATCGGCCTCAATCAGTCTGGGGTAAATCTCCTGTACCCCATCTTGAATGTGGCACTTGCCGGTCTTTTCGCAGGATAAGCATCCATCGCAGGGTTTAACATCTTTATCCCAGAGCGTCACCAGCTCGGTCTCTGCCCCGCGGTCCTGCGCCCCGGCCAGCGCTTCCTGCACCAGGAATTCCGTATTTCCCCCTTTTCTGGGGCTGCATACAACACCTAAAACTTTCATTTCATGGACTCCCCTTATTTTCGTCAGTTCCGTATGGCTAGAGTTTTATATTCTCTCCCTCAATTATGACCATCTTACAGGTTTTAACGAATGCGGCCAGAAATTCGTCCGGCTGAGTATTTTGCCATCTTTCCGCAGTCTTCAAGGCAGGTTCCAGAGCGTCAAACCAGAGCATTTCGTAGCCAAAGATATCAAACTGGGCGGCAGTCCCGCCTGCTGGCGGGTATTTGTGGATGAGTCTATTAATGGTATACCTATTTGCACCGGACAGCAATTTCTCTTTTACCCATGAGGTGTGCTTCTCGCGCCACACCTTGTATGCCTTATCCGGGTCAGTACTTGGCTTAAGGTTAAATATCGATACCAGTTTTATCATCTAAAGCTCAACCTCTTCCTCTTGG
>CAYFVI010000136.1:0-2735 GCA_964346525.1 uncultured Dehalococcoidaceae bacterium | reverse complement strand
TCGGCGTTGACCTGGGCGGAAGCAAGATATTGACCGCCGTAATCAAGCGACAGGGAGAGATACAGTCGCGAGACCACAGAGTTACCCCGGCAGCGAAGGGCCCTGAGGCAGTCATCCAGGAAATGCTGGAGTCCATAAAACGGGCTATCGGCCAGGCCGGTATAAACTCTGCTGAACTGGAGGCCATCTGCATCGGCGCTCCCGGCCTTTCCAATCCGGAAACCGGCGTCGTTTTCACATCGCCGAATTTGCCTCGATGGGAAAACGTTCCTCTGAAAGATATCATCGAGAAGAAAGTTGGTGTGCAGACCTTTCTGACCAATGATGCCAATGCCGCAGCTCTGGGCGAAATGTATTTCGGGGCAGCAAAAAGCGCCCGCAATTTCATTTACGTCACCATCAGCACCGGCATTGGCGGGGGTATCATCATCGGCGGCGAGATATACGCTGGCTCTCTGGGCACCGCTGGCGAAATCGGCCATATGACCGTTGCCGCCAACGGTCCGAAGTGCAACTGCGGTAACACCGGCTGCTGGGAAACGCTGGCCTCGGGCACTGCTCTGGCCAGAGAGGCAAAAGCGCATATCAAAGACGGGGCCAAAACATCGATTCTGGAGCATGCCGACGGCGACATCGCTAAAGTAACTGCCGAAAACATACACCGGGCCGCCCTGAAGGGAGACGCCCTAGCCAAAGAGCTTATCGCTCAGGTCAGCTATTACATTGGCGTGGGCCTGGCCAATCTCATCAATATCTTTAATCCAGAACTGATAATTATCGGTGGCGGTCTGTCCAATATCGGCGATATGCTGCTGGAACCGGCGTACAAAGTGGCTGGCGAGAGGGCCTACAGGGTGGCTTTCGATTCCGTGCGTTTTGCCCGCCCCGAACTGGGCAGAAATTCAGGGGTTATCGGTGCCGCCGCCTACGCCTTTCGTGAAGTAGAGAAAGCAGGAAAATAATATTGAGGGTGTCAGCATAGCTACCAGACTGGTAAAACGGCGCACCAAGATAGTCGCCACCATCGGTCCGGCAACGGGCTCGGCAACGACAACAGAACGCCTTATCCTTGCCGGAATGAACGTTGCCCGGCTGAACATGTCGCATGGCACAAGCCGCGAACACAGCCGGTATGTCCGGACGGTCAGGGAGGTGAGCCAGCAGCTGGACACAAATGTCGCCATCCTCATGGACCTGCCCGGGCCCAAATACCGGACCGGCAAACTTGAAGGCGGACAGCTATTGCTTAAAAACCGGTCGCAGGTGGTGTTGACCAGCCGACAGGTGACAGGGAAAAAGGGGTTGGTGCCAGTCAACCTGCCTGACCTGGCCCGGGATGTAAAGGCGGGGGACCTGGTGCTGCTCGCTGACGGCGCCATGCAGCTCAAAGTGCTGGAAACAGACGGGACTGAGGTCAGGTGCCGGGTCATTGCCGGCGGCGTTCTTACCGAGGGCAGGGGAGTGGTGGTTCCCGGCATGCGTATTTCAGGCCCATTCCTCACCGAATCGCTGGAAAGAAATCTCCTTTTCGCCATCAGCGAACAGCCGGACTTTATTGCCCTTTCCTTTGTCAGCAGCGCTGACGATGTTAGGGCAGTCAAAGATGTGCTGCGAAAGAATAATGCCGACATTCCGATTATCGCCAAAATAGAACGGGGAGATGCCGTGGGTCAGTTCAAGGGCATACTGGCCACCAGCGACGGCGTTATGGTGGCACGCGGTGACCTGGGTGTAGATATACCTCTAGAACGAGTGCCCATGGTGCAGAAGGAAATCACTCAGAAGTGCAATCTCGCGGGCAAGCCGGTCATCATCGCCACGCAGATGCTGGAATCAATGATACACGCGGCCCGTCCCACACGAGCCGAGGTTACGGATATCGCCAATGCCATCTTTGATGGCGCTGACGCCACCATGCTTTCGGCGGAAACTTCCATCGGCAGATATCCGGTACCGGCGGTCACCATGATGGCCAAGATTGCCCATGAAGCGGAAAATAAGCTGCCATATGACCAGATACTTTCCGAGAGAGGCCTCCATCTGGAGCACAAGACCGATGAGCTGATCAGCTACAGTGCCTGCCACACCGCTTACAGCCTGAGGGCAAAGGCCATCGTTGCGTTCACCAAGTCAGGCAGCACCGCGGGCAGGGTGTCCAAGTACCGACCCAAAATGCCCGTTCTGGCCATCACCCCTGACTTCGACGTATGCCGGAGGCTGTTGCTGCACTGGGGGGTCTATCCCGTACAGATACCGGAGCAGAAATCGATAGACGCACTTTTCGCTATCAGCGTCCGGTTGGTCAAGGAAATAAAAATCGCCAGGCCTGGCGATTTAATCGTCATTACTGGAGGAATACCCATCGGCGTGGCGGGCTCTACAAATCTGCTCAAGGTGGAAAAAGTAACCTGAACGACGGTAAATACATTAAGAACCAGGGATTTGACGTCTATTCTTTCGCCTTTCCTTGATTGGCCACAGCTTCCTGGGCTCTAGCCACCTCCTCCGGGTCACCGAGGTAGTAGCTTTTAATGGGTTTCAACTCTCCATCCAGTTCATAGACGAGGGGGATACCGGTGGGGATATTCAGCCCGACTATGTCATTACCACTGATGCGGTCAAGATATTTCACCAGCGCCCGCAGGCTGTTGCCGTGTGCCGATATGATAACCCGCTTCCCTGACTTTACCGTCGGTGCCAGAACCTCATGCCAGTAGGGGAGAAAACGTTCCACG
>CAYFVI010000135.1:0-2447 GCA_964346525.1 uncultured Dehalococcoidaceae bacterium | reverse complement strand
CAGATTGAGGACGTACTGGATACGCTCACCCCGCGCGAACAGCGCGTACTGCAGCTCAGGTTTGGCCTTGAGGACGGGCGCAGCCGGACGTTGGAAGAGGTGGGCAAGGAGTTCAACGTAACCAGAGAGCGGATTCGACAGATTGAGGCCAAAGCGCTGCGCAAATTGCGCCACCCTAGCCGGAGCCGCAAGCTAAAGGACTATCTAGAATAAAGACTAGCGGAACATACCCATCAGGTTCCGCGGCAGTTTCCCCTTGGCCCCCATTTTCATCAGCTTCTGCATCTGCTGGAACTGGTTGAGCAATTGATTCACGTCATGAGGTAGCACGCCGCTGCCGCAGGCAATGCGCCGCCGCCGGCTCCCCCCGATTATAGTCGGATTGTGGCGTTCCTGCGGCGTCATGGAGAGTATCATCGCCTCCACCTTCTTCAGCTGCTTATCCTCGGTGCCCTCGGGAAGTTTGGCCGCCAACCGGGAGACGCCGGGCAGCATGTCCAGCAACTGCCCGACCGGGCCCATGTTTTTAATCGTCCGGAGCTGCGATAGAAAGTCCTCCAGGTCAAAACTGTCCTTCTCTACTTTTTTCTTTAATTCCTCGGCCTGACGCTGGTCAAAGGCCGTCTCTGCTCTTTCGATAAAAGTCAGGACGTCCCCCATCCCCAGAATGCGCGACGCCAGGCGGTCGGGATGGAAGAGTTCCAGAGCCTCCACCTTCTCCCCGATGCCTATGAACTTGATGGGTACGCCGCTCACCCAGCGGATGGAAAGGGCGGCCCCACCCCGGGCATCGCCATCCATCTTGGTCATGATGAGCCCGGTGAGATTCACCCTGGAATGAAAATCCTCGGCGCTGCGCACCGCGTCCTGGCCGGTCATGGCATCAACTACAAGCAGGGTTTCCGTTGGGTGCAATGCCTTTTTCACATCAACAAGCTCTTTCATCATCTCCTCATCTATGTGGAGTCGACCCGCCGTATCCACCACGACCCAGGAGGCCGCCAGCGACTTTGCCTTGGCCAGGGAGTGGGCACAGATGTCTTTGCTGGCAACATTCGTGCCCTCACTGTAGACCGGGATATCCAGCTGTTTTCCAAGGGTAACTAACTGCTCGATAGCCGCCGGACGCCGGTTGTCCGCCGCCACCAGCAGGGGTTTCTGGCCGGAATGTTTCAGGTGCAGGGCCAGCTTGGCTGCCGTGGTCGTCTTGCCGCTGCCTTGCAGCCCGACCAGCATGGCCACAAAGGGCGGCTGTCCGGATGTGCTTAATCGACTCGGCTCCCTGCCCAGCGTGGCAATTAGTTCTTCATTGACGATTTTCACCACCTGCTGTCCAGGAGTCAGGCTCTGCTGGACCTCTGCGCCTAAGGCGCGCTCCCTCACCCGCCCGATGAAGTCCTTGACCACTTTGAAGTTGACGTCGGCTTCCAGCAGGGCCAGGCGCACCTGACGCAGGCCTTCGTCAATATCTTTTTCCGTCAGCCGGCCTTTGCCGCTCAGGGCGCGAAATACTTTGCTTAGCTTATCGCTTAGAATCTCAAACATAATTTCATTCTAGTTGGGGATTTATCTTGCCGTCAAGACGCACCGATTAATAAGGGCAATAATTGTCTTCAGCAATCAATAAACAGCCCACAATATTATGCTAAAATAATTAACGAATGAATCCTAACGGAGCCAGTGTATGATTCCCCTCAATCTCAAAATGCGCAACTTCATGTGCTACCGCGACAACGTGCCGCCGCTCTCCTTTGCCGGTGTCCATACCGCCTGCCTTGCCGGCGACAACGGCAACGGCAAGTCAGCATTGATTGACGCCATGACCTGGGCGCTCTGGGGAAAGGCCAGGGCCAAGAGCGACGATGAGCTGGTGCACACCACGGCCAGGGAGATGGAGGTGGAGTTCGATTTCGCCGTCGGGGGGCAGCCGTACCGCGTTATCCGCAAGCGCGCCAAACCTAGGCGTTCCAGCGGTGCCGGCCAATCCGTGCTGGAATTCCAGATGGCCACCAATGGTGTCTTCAAGTCCATCAGCGGCAACAGCATCGTCCAGACGCAGCAGAAAATCACCGATACCCTGCACATGGATTATGACACCTTCGTCAACAGCGCCTTTCTGCGCCAGGGCCACGCCGATGAGTTCACCACCAAGCGCCCCAGCGAGCGCAAGGAAGTGCTGGCCAGCATACTGGGGCTGGACTACTACGACCAGCTTGAGGACAAAGCCAGAGAGCTGGCCCGGGGACAGGAACTGGAGAAGGCGCAGCTGGAGAGCACGCTGCGGGACATCAGCAATGAGCTGGCACTGAAGCCGGAATATGAGGCAGAGCTGGAGCAGGCGCAGGCCGCTCTCTCCCAGATTGAAGAAATAGTCAGAGAAAAAGAGTCCAGGCTAAACGAGCTGCGTCAGCAGAAGGATGCGCTGGAGAAAAATAAAGTGCAGCTCG
>CAYFVI010000134.1:0-14379 GCA_964346525.1 uncultured Dehalococcoidaceae bacterium | reverse complement strand
GAAGGGTTTAGTATCTCCATATAGCGGTGTGAGATACTCATAAGGTCAAAGAAATCCATGGCTCAGGCCTCCTTCAGGGAATAGTAACTTCATTAATAAAGGTGTTGTGAGCTATTTTGGAAACCAATTTCGGATATATTTTATCATATTCAGCCTGTGCACGAACATCGGGATGCACACTTGGGCTTAAAACAATACTAAACGAAAACGAAACTCTTAGAGAAGGTTTTAGTTCTACCTTTTATCCTGCACGGCCTATGTCACACTTTAGCCCACTAAAGCACATCATTGTCCATAATATTCTATGAGGTGGGGGTGATGTTGGCTAGAAGCAATGTACAACAGTCCTTTTCGAATTGACATACCCTCGACTGCATAATAAACTTATGCAATATTTAGGTAGAATGTTATGAAAAAATTCAGAAAGATATCGCTTTGGGCTGTTGGCTGCATTGCCGGGCTGATATTCCTGATAATATTGGTTTCTCTCATATTCTATCCCGCACAGTACGTTTACAGAGTTCTGGTCTGGCAAGAGTCAGATGTTTATGATTATCTGAATCATTTCCCCAAACGAAGTCTTGATGCATCACTAACCCCTTTCTACTTCAATAAGCTAACAAATGATGAACGCGTCACCTATATTTTGGAGACGATCCTTGATACCGATGACATCGAAGCTTTCTTTGAAAGATCAGATACGCAGGCCTTTATCGTTATACAGGACGATGTTATCCTCTACGAAAATTATTTCAACGGGGCTGATCGAGATTCACCTGCAACATCTTTTTCCATGGCAAAATCCTTTACCTCTGCCTTGATAGGTATTGCCATAGCAGAAGGTCATGTAAATAGTGCGGATGATGCTATTACCGATTACCTGCCGGAATTGTTGGAACGCGATCCCCGTTTCAGTAAAATTACCATCAGGCACCTGCTGTTAATGGCCTCCGGTTTGGATTATGAAAGTGACCGCACTTGGATTTTTAACGGTGATGACGCATTGACTACCTATTATCCTGACCAACGAAAAGCAGCACTCGAATTTATAAACATAGTTGATACACCGGGCAAGTACTTCCAGTACAACAAATATCACCCGCAATTGCTGGGAATGATTCTGGAACGAACAACCGGAACTACTGTGACAGGTTATTTGCAGGATAAATTATGGGATCCCGTAGGTATGGAGTTTGGAGGCTCGTGGAGTATTGATAGTGAGAATAGTAGCTTTGAAAAAATGGAGACCGGGATTAACGCCCGCGCCATAGATTTTGCTAAGTTGGGGCGTCTCTATCTGAAAAACGGAAATTGGGATGGCTTACAGGTGATTCCATCAGAATGGGTATTGGAATCCACCCAAATTGACCAACTTACTCATCAGGCCTCCTACTATCCCGGCATGCAGGATTTTTACGATTCCGGTGGCTATTACAAATATATGTGGTGGGGTTTCTCAAGGGGTGAGGGCAGTTACGATTTTTTTGCCGCAGGAGACCGCGGACAGTTAGTTTATGTTTCGCCACAAAAAAACCTGATTATCGTGCGGAATGGTTTTACCTACGGAGATATTGATTGGTGGGAGCTCGCTTATGACTTAGCCGGTGAAATTTCAGAACCCTGAAAAAATATTCGCAGCATAAGCATAATTTATACAAGGTCACGTATTTTAGTCACGGTACACCACCAAAGGGATTCGAGATATCAAATGAAAGAGAAGCTCTGAGAGTAGGTTTTGGTGCTACCTTTTGTCCTGCACGGCCTATTTCTAATTCACTCCGATTATCACACAGTTCACCTTCGTTCTCAGGAAGTTGCTCTTTCGTGTCTTTTTGTAACTCATTCTTCCTTCAACAATACAGCACCGATGTAATCTTGTCGCATATTGACAATTACGTATAGAAGTCTGATAATTTGGTCACGCAATCCGAAAAGGAGGTATAAGATGAAAGTCAGATACCTGATTCTGATTGTTACTATCATTACGATGCTGATCTATTGGGCAGGTTGTGCCGAGAAAGAGCCGGCGGGGCCAGCGACAGATTATGCCAGTCTTGTAAGTAATCTTCGTGCTGCCGGAGCTACAGTTGAGCCCGCTGGAGAGATAATTCAAGATTTCTTCTCCGTCGAAGGCAAGGCAATCAAGGTGAACGGGGAGGATGTCCAGGTCTTCGAGTACCCGGATAATGCAGCCGCTGAGGCTGAGGCACAGCTCGTTTCTCCTGACGGAAGTTCTATAGGCACCAGTATGCCTTTTTGGGTCGCTCCACCTCATTTTTATAAGGCGGGTAGAATAATCGTGCTGTACGTGGGAGAAAACGCAAACGTAATGGACGCTCTTGAGAGCGTACTTGGTGCCCAGTTCGCTGGCAGGAGCGAGATGGAAATAAGCTTAGCGCCTATTGAGGAAGTCAGGGTAAACATTGCCGAGTCCTTCCCTGTTCAGGTTTTCGTCTATATCAGGGGAGGACTGGCTGACGCCTGCACCACCCTTCACGAAGTAAAAACGGAGCGTAACGGCAGTACTATAAATATCGAGGTAACCACACAACGTCCCAAAGATGCGATCTGCGCTCAGGTTTATAGCACCTTCGAAGAGAATGTAGCGCTGGGTTCTGATTTCACTCCTGGCACAACATACACCGTCAATGTTAATGATGCCAAGCCTGTTACTTTCGTCGTACAGTAGAGCCCAGTGGAGTAAGCAGAACACTCACAGCTATTGCTCAGCCGAAGAGTCACTTCTGTTTTAAAATAGTTCACTATTGTTATTAGAAGTTACTAGAAAGCTCAGATGTGGGGATTCAAACTCTGGGTAATTAGTGCAAACGTCTTGCAGAAGGTTTTAGCTCTACCTTTTGATACGCACGGCCTATATCACACTCAGGCCAATCATCGCCCGCTAGACGTTCTCTTTGGCATCACCAAGAAACCTCCACCCCTCTTTCCTCAAGCTGAGGGATATATTCATTAACCGAAACAGTGTTTAAGGGATTTTCCTGAAGGCCAAGATAGGTTAGGTTATTGAGGGCTAATAGGGGTGAAATGTCGCTTATCTGGTTTCCGTGAAGGCGTAGCCGAGTTAGGTTGGTGAGGCGGGAAAGAGCAGAGACGTCTCTTATCTCGTTATCGTCGAGGTGGAGTTTAGTTAGGTTGATGAGGGAGGAAAGAGGAGAGATGTCGCGAATCTGATTGCCGTAAAGAACGAGGCTGGTCAGGTTGGTTAGAGAGGACAGGGGAGAAATGTCATTTATCTGGTCCCAGCCAAGGATGAGCCCTTTCAGGTTGGTCAGGGAGGCTAGGGGAGAAATGTCGCCTATCGGATTCACACTAAGAGTGAGATTAATCAGGCTCGTTAGAGAGGACAGTGGGGAAACGTCATTTATCTGGTTATTGTAAAGGCTGAGTCGAGTTAGGTTGGTAAGGGAGGAAAGAGGAGAAATATCTTCTATCTGGTTATCCACGAGGCTAAGCACAGTAAGGTTGATGAGGGAGGTCAGTGGAGAGATGTCGCCTAGCTGGTTCCCTCCAAGACCGAGTATAGTCAGGTCAGTGAGAGAGGAAAGGGCAGAGATATCACTTATCTGGTTTCCGTCAAGAGTAAGCCAGCTAAGGTTTGTGAGGGAGGCAAGGGGAGAGATATCGCTTATCCGGTTGTTATCAAGGAGGAGGGTGGACAGGTTGGTGAGAGAGGCCAATGGCGACAGGTTGCTTATCTGATTTGCCGAAAGGTGGAACTCCGTCAAATTGGTACAGTGTTCGATACCGGAAAGGTCGGCAATGCCCTGCATAGGGGCATACAATTCCGTTAGACCAGCTAGTTCCGCTAGAGGTATAGTATCACCTGCTGGTTTGCCCAGAGCGTCCCTAATCGCCGCCTCAAGGTTCTTATCAAGAAAATCACCTGGTTCCGTTATCAGCGATGGTGGTGCTGGTGTGAGTGATGTTGGTTCAGGCTGGCAACCGACCATTGAGCCTAGCAGGAGAGACAGAGACAGAATTGTAGTAACAACAGGAGTCAGGTTCTTCATATATGAGAATCGTAGTCCCAAGTAAAAGCATTGTCAACATCGAATGGCCACAGTGAAGACTCTCAGGAATGAATTTTTGGACTCATTACGTGATTAGATAAAGTCAAATAGCTGAGAAAAGTGCTACCTTTTGTCCTGCACGGTCTGACAGCTAAACCTCATCCTCACTTGCCAACATTTTACTGAGGAACTTTTCGCTACCATATACGGGCGGCTGCGGGTATGCTGGTGCGGTCATGGAGCGTGATGGCGTCCTTGGTGCAGCTGGCACGGCAAACGCCGCAACCGTAGCAGCGCCTGGGGTCAATTATTACTTTTTTATTGGCCACGCTGTAGCCTATGGCGCCGAACTGGCAGGCCCGCATACACTGGCGACAGCCGTTGCATAATTCAGGGTTCAATTCCGCCACATACTCAGCGCGGAACATGACAGGAAAGCCGTACGTCACCGTGGAACGCATGGCCATGCAGTCTGACCGGTCGCAATTGCAGATGCCCCCAATGAAGGGAGCGACATAGGTCCAGACGCTATGGCAGAGGCCTTCTTTCTCGTGCTGACGGAAGCTATTCAAAGCTTCTTCCTTGGTCAGCGTTTCCAGTCCGGCCGTATCCGGTCCCGTCAGGTAACTGGCATCAATTTCCTTTATTATCTTTTGAAACTCACCACCTTGTGGCGCCATGCTGACTCCATAGCAGTAACGCTGCTCCGTACCCAGATTGGCCTGGCGACAGATACAGGCCGCGCGCACAATGCCATTGACGAAATCGAATATATGTTCCACGTCTTCTATGGGCAGCACTTGGCCGAAGTGTGCTTTTTTCTGCCTGCCGGACATATAAGGTGTCAGCACCCTCCTCACGAAAGCTGGTGCCCGGTTAAGTTCTTCCAGTTTCCCCACTTCTTCGGCAAGCTTTTCCGGGTGTGATAGAAAATCGGCGATAAACTTGCGCCGCTTCAGGTCGCTCAACAGGTCTTCCGAGTAATTCTTGGCCTGCAGATACCACTTCTTGCCTTCTCCGTGCTTATGGCAGAATTCGCACATTTCTTTCTCCTTGAATATCAAATATATTGCCATTCATTATAGCTACTCATAATTATTTGTCAATAGACGTAAAGCCGGTGAAAATATTAACTTCCTTGATAAAATCAGGTAGGTCAGTCACGGAATAATATGTCTTTATACCCTTGTTTTGCCCCCCGTTGTCTGCTATTATGTAAATGAGGCAGATGATTACCGAAAGAGAGAAGGCTTTAGAGCTGGCTATCGGCCAGATCGAGAAAAGGTTTGGCAAAGGCTCCATTATGAAGCTGGGGGAATCTGTGGGACCGGCTGTGGAAGCAATCCCCAGCGGCTCGCTGGCTCTGGACCTGGCTTTAGGTATTGGTGGTATTCCCAGAGGTCGCATCACGGAGATATTCGGTCCGGAGGCGTCCGGGAAGACCACCTTGGCCCAGCACATCATTGCTGAAGCTCAGAAACGTGGTACGGCTGCCTATATTGATGCTGAACATGCCTTGGACCCATCCTATGCGGCGAATTGCGGCGTTAATGTTGAGGACCTGCTAATCTCCCAGCCGGATACCGGGGAGCAGGCGCTGGAAATCTGCGAGGCGCTGGTGAGGAGCAGCGCCATCGATGCCATTGTCATCGACAGCGTAGCGGCGCTGGTGCCCCGGGCGGAGATTGAGGGGGATATGGGGGAGCCTCAGGTGGGTCTGCAGGCGCGTCTGATGTCACAGGCTCTGCGCAAGCTAGCGGCGGCCATCGGCCGTTCCGGGACCGCGGTCATTTTCATCAACCAGCTCCGGGAAAAGGTCGGCATTATCTTCGGCAATCCCGAAGTAACGCCGGGCGGCCGGGCATTGAAGTTCTACAGCTCGGTGCGCATCGATCTCAGGCGCGTGGAAACCATCAAGCAGGGCAATGAAGCCATCGGAAGCCACGTTAGAGCTAAGGTCGTGAAGAACAAGGTCGCCCCTCCCTTCCGCAATGCCGATTTCGACATCATGTTTGACCACGGCATAAGCAAGGAGGGCAATCTTATCGACCTCGGTCTGGAAATGGAGTTAGTCAGCAAGGCTGGTGCCTTTCTCTCCTACGGCGATGTCCGCCTCGGGCAGGGCCGGGAAGCGGCCAGGCAGTATCTGGCGCAGAATGCGGAGCTTGCCCAGGAAATGGAACAGAGAATAAGGGCCTCAGCCAATACCACTCATATTGTCGTGCCTGATGAATAAGGGCATTCTGAAATAGCGAAAAATAAAATAGCGTAGAGAGTGCAAGGCTGAGGCATAGGCTTCAGCCTTGTCTTTTAAAAGGGAGTAAGAAGGGTGAGCAGGATTACCGCTCTTCGCACCGGGAGGAGAAGAGAAAAAAGAATAAACGTGTTTCTGGACGGGAGGTTCGCCTTCAGCCTGGGGGCTGAGGTTGCGGCGAAGGAAAACCTTCAGGTTGGCCAGGAGCTTTCCATCGCTCAGGTCGAGGTATTGACTGGCCGCGACCAGCTGCAGCGCTGTCTGGAGGCGGCTTACCGCTACCTCAGCTATCGGATGCGAAGCGAGTCGGAAATCAGGGAGCGAATGAAACGCCGCGGCTTTGCCGTGGAAACCATAGATGCGGCCATTGCCCAGCTCAGAGAACAGAATCTGCTGGATGATGCGGCTTTTGCCCAGTTCTGGAGGGAGAACCGGGAGACGTTCCGGCCGAGAAGCCGATGGCTCACCGAGCTGGAATTAAAACGAATGGGGGTAAGGAACGACGTTATCGAGCCAGTGGTAGCGGGTATAGATGACAATGAAAATGCCTATCGGGCGGCGCTTCAGAAAACGCATCACGGGGCACCGGCCGACTATCCGAGCTTTCGGCGCCGGCTGGGTGACTATCTCCGGCGTCGGGGTTTTAATTATGAAGTCATCGGTCATACTCTGGAGAGGGTATGGCGGGAACGAGGGAATAGTTCGGGATAGCTTATGTACCGGCCAGACCCGGTGATATGGCTGGCTCAAGCTGTCCCCGATAGATAAAGATTAAAATAAGGGAGTGATGAAATGGGAACAGATATTGTTGTCATAATTGCCATTCTGTTTGTTGGTATCGTTATCGGTGTGGTCATCGGCGGTATGGCCGTCTTCACCTACCGGCGGTTTATGTTCACCCGGCAGATCCGCATTGCGGAACGGAAAGCGGCCAGAATTATGGCCGAAGCCAGGGATGAGGCCAGGGTGGTGTTGAATGATGCCCAGGAAGAAGCGAGGAAGACCAAATCATCGGTTGATGCCGAATATCGTGAGCGGCGTTCTGAACTGCAGCGCCAGGAAAACCGCTTGAGCCAGAAAATTGAAAACCTTGACCGGAAGCTGGAAAGCGTCGAGCAGCGGGAGAGAAACATGGCCAACAAGGAAAAGGAAATAGATTCCATACGTGGCCAGCTCGGCGAGCTGAGGGACAGGCAGTTGAAACAGCTTGAGCTGATTTCGGGCATGTCCAGTGCCGAGGCGCGTCAGCAGCTGATCGATGCCATGCAGGTGGAGATGACGCAGGAGACCTCGCGGCGACTTCGCGAGTGGGAAGCCAAGCTGAAAGAGGAAGCCGATGAAAAGGCTCAGGAAATACTTTCTCAGGCGATTCAGCGCAGCGCCTCGGAGATAGTCACCGAGTCCACAGTGTCCGTGGTGCCACTGCCCAGCGATGAAATGAAGGGAAGACTCATTGGCCGTGAAGGGCGCAACATCAGGGCTCTGGAGCAGGCGACTGGTGTGGACCTGATTATCGACGATACCCCTGAGGCGGTTACCCTCTCCAGTTTTGACCCGATACGGCGGGAGGTCGCCCGCAACGCTTTAAATAAGCTCATTCTTGACGGTCGCATCCATCCGGCGCGTATTGAAGAGGTGGTTACCAAGGCAAAGGAAGATGTGGAGGCGGATATCAACGCTGCTGGTGAGCAGGCAGCCTATCAGGTTGGTGTGCACGGACTGAGGCCGGAGATTATCCGGCTGCTGGGTCGCCTGAAATACCGCACCAGCTACGGCCAGAACACCCTGCAGCACAGCATTGAGACCGCCTACATTGCCGGCATGATTGCCTCCGAACTGGGGGCCAATGTGGGCATTGCCAAGAAGACAGGGCTGCTCCACGATATCGGCAAGGCGGTTGACCGTGAGGTGGAGGGCACGCACGCACAAATCGGTGCCGATTTGGTGAAGCAGTGGGACAAGTCGCCGGAGGTGGTGCAGGGCATTGCCGAGCACCATCTGGAGACGGAGAGCGTTGGTATGTGGGGATTCATCATCTCGGCGGCAGATGCCATAAGCAGTGCCAGACCGGGTGCCCGGCGCGAATCGCTGGAGAGCTACCTGAAGCGAATGAAAGCGCTGGAAGACATCGCCAACGACTTCAAGGGCGTGGAAAAGTCCTACGCCATTCAGGCGGGACGGGAAATCCGCATTCTGGTCAAACCGGAGGAAATAGATGACCTAGGGGCAATGCGGCTGGCCCGGGACATCGTGAAGAAGATAGAAGAGGGCCTTGAGTATCCGGGGCAGATAAAGGTCACCGTACTGAGGGAGACCAGGGCCGTTGACTTCGCCAAATAAAGGACACTTATGTTAGTACTGGTAATCGGTGATATCGTTGGCCAGCCGGGCCGGACAGCGGTGTATGAGCTTCTGCCGAAGCTGCGTCAACAGCACCGGCTCGATATGGTCATTGCCAATGCCGAGAATGCCGCCGGTGGTTTCGGGCTGACTTCAGCCATTGCCCAGGAGCTTATTGAAGCTGGCGTCCACGTATTAACGTCGGGGAATCATATCTGGGCACAGAAGGATATCATTCCCAATCTGGACGGCGATATGTCAATTCTGCGCCCGCTGAACTATCCACCGGGGGTGCCGGGTAGGGGCTACCACATCACCGGGCAGACGATGGTGGTCAATTTGATGGGACGCACCTTTATGAGCGATATCGATTGCCCCTTCCGGGCCATGGATAAGCTACTTGGGGAGATAAAAGACAGGCCACCGGTAATCATTGTTGATTTCCATGCTGAGGCAACCTCGGAGAAGATGGCCATGGGCTGGTATCTGGATGGCAGGGTCAGTGCGGTCCTGGGCACCCATACCCATGTCGGCACCATTGACGCGCAGATACTGCCTCAGGGCACCGCTTATGTCACTGACATCGGCATGACCGGACCGTCCGATTCCATCATCGGTGATGACGTTCAATCAGTCCTGCGACGTTTTCTCACCGGGATGCCTCACCATCTTTCCGTGGGCAAGGGGAAGCCGGTTTTCAATGCCATTCTGGTCAACGTGGACGAGGGCTCCGGCCGGGCAATCGATATTGAACGTGTCTATCGTCAGCTGGAGAAGCCGTGAGCAAGGTTGACCTGCACATTCATTCCATGGCGTCGGATGGAAGGTACAGCCCGTCGGAAATCGTTCGCAAAGCGGCCGGACTGGGTCTGGAAGTTATTGCCCTGGCCGACCATGACTCCGTTGACGGAATAGCACCGGCTCTAGAGGAAGCGCGTAAATTAAACCAGCTTCAGTTCATACCGGCGGTGGAAGTGAGCACGGATGTTCCCAGCGGAGAAGTTCATATCTTGGGCTATTTCATCGATTACACCAGCCAGGAGCTTGCCGCCGCGCTGGAGCGGTTTCGGCATTCGCGGGAAAGACGGGCGCAGGGCATGGTGGCCAGGCTTGCTGAGCTCGGAATCAATGTAAGCTGGGAACGCGTCAGAGAAATCGCCGGCAGCGGCACCATTGCTCGACCCCACATCGCACAGGCGATGCTGGAGAAGGGATATATCGGCTCCATAAAGGAAGCGTTTGACCGATATATCGCGCGCGACGGCCCGGCCTACGTGGAGCGGGATAAGATGACCCCGGCCGAGGCCGTGCAGCTGATATTGCGCAGCCGCGGTCTGCCCGTGATGGCGCACCCATTTACCGCTCCGGAACCGGAAGCGATGATTGTGGAATTGAAAGACGTTGGAATGGTGGGCATTGAAGCCTATTACAATAATTATATGAATGAAGAGGTTGGCAATTTAATTGCCCTGGCGAAAAACCACGGGCTGATTATCACCGGGGGCAGCGACTATCACGGCCTGGATGAGAGTAATGAGGCTTTGCTGGGCGGGGTGGAGGTACCCATGGCCGCAGTGCAGGGCCTTATTGCACGGGCTGCGCCAAAAATGGTAAAGTTAGCCTATTTAAAATAGGTTATTCCTGCGGAGAGCCTATGGCTATCTGGTTTGCCTTAATACTTGCGGCCTATCTTCTGGGTTCATTCCCTGCGGCGTACCTCGCGGCCAGGTTAATTCGTGGCATAGACATCAGGCAATACGGGACGGGTCAGGCCGGTGGTGGCAACCTCTGGCGCATGACCTCTTGGAAGCTCGGTATACCGGTGGGGGCTTTTGACCTGGGCAAGGGGATGGCGATGGTCTGGTTGGCGCAGATTCTGGGGCTGAGCGTGGCCCAGCAGCTGGCCGTGGGTGCAGCAGCGGTTGCGGGGCATAATTGGTCGGTCTTTCTCCGCTTCTGGGGTGGCCGGGGTGTCGCCACTGCAATGGGGGTTGTCCTTATCATACCGATAATCAACGAGATGACGCCCTGGCCGTCAGTTACCTGTTTTGCCTTCCTGGCTGCCGGCACCATAATATTACGGAGCTCACCATTGCCGGTGCTGGCAGGCCTTACTTCGTTGCCCATCGTCAGCGCCATTTATGAACCACTGGCGACAACGCTGGGATTCTCGACCATCTTACTGATAGTGGTGATAAAACGCCTGTTGGCGCCGAGAGCAGCTGAAGCCGCTGCAGTCAGCAAAAGGAGGATGTTGCTGAATCGCCTGCTTTTTGACCGTGACATCATGGACCGCAAGGCCTGGATGTACCGGCGCCCTTTCAAGACGAAGGATATGGAAGAATTAAGCGAAGGGATTGACTGATGAAGTGCGCGACTCATCCCGGAGTGGAAACCAACCTGAGATGTGGCAAATGCGGCAAGCCGATATGCCCCAAATGCATGGTGCAGACGCCGGTGGGTGCCAGGTGCCCGGAATGCGCCAGGTTATATAAATTGCCCACTTACCGCGTCTCCACACCGTATTACCTCAGGGCGGTCGGGACGGCACTGGGCATGGCACTTGTCTGCGGCGTAATCTGGGGAGTGATTGGCCAGTTTTTACCCTTCTTCTTCTTAAACCTGCTGCTCGGGGCCGGGGTCGGCTATGTAATCGGTGAGGTGGTCAGCCTGGCCGTCAACCGCAAACGCGGTCGGGGACTGGTGGCAGTGGCCGGCGCCGGCGTTGTTATCAGTTACCTTGTCAGCATTTTCCCGCTATTGGGCCTTATTTTCGGCCTTCCCTTCAGCCTTCCTTTTGGTCTTTTCCCTATACTCCTTGCTCTGGCATCGGTAGCGCTCGGTATTTTTATCGCGGCTACCCGTCTGCGATGATTGATTCTGCCCCTGGAAAATGATAAATATGGAGCCAACCCGAGAGGTATTCTGGAATATTCAGTTTGGCGTTATTATCGATGTGCTGGCGGCGGCAGCGGTCGGCATTTTAATATACACATTCTACCGCCGGGTAAGGCTCTGGCGAATTGGCCGACCTGATGGACGGCTTCACCCTCTGGGAAGAAGAATTTGGGCGTTTCTTCAGTACAGCATAGTTCACCTTCTGCTGCACGGCAAGTTCTTCGGCCTGACCAGGGGGCCGCGCTTCCGAGAGCTCTACCCGGGTATAATCCATTTCCTCATTTTTTCCGGTTTTATCGTCCTGTTCATCGGGACGGTGATGGTATCCACGAGCCATTACCTTTATGAATTCCTTGAGGGCGGCCTCTATCTCGTTTTCTCGCTGGTCCTCGATGTCTTCGGCCTGCTGCTCATTATCGGTATCGCTCTGGCCATGCACCGGCGCTATATTCGGAAACCGGATAGGCTGGATAACAAATGGGAAGACCTGATGGCTTTGCTGCTGCTTCTCGTTCTGGCGGTCAGCGGATTCGTTGTTGAGGGACTGCGCATTGCTGCCACCGAGCTGGAGACCAGTCCGGACTGGGCGGGGTGGTCGCCCGGGGGCTATGTGCTGGCTCTGGGCTTCAGCGGACTGCAGCAATCGACGCTGCTTCTGTGGCACGAGCTCACCTGGTGGCTGCACGCCCTGCTGGCGCTAGGCGCCATTATTTATATTTCGCTAACCTGGAACCGACTCTGGCACATCATCGTTTCGCCCATCAACGTATTCCTAAGAAATTTGGGGCCACGGGGTGCTCTGGTGCCGATTGACTTGGAAGCAGCCGAGACCTTCGGCGTCGACCGCATCCAGAATTTCACCTGGAAAAATCTGCTGGACCTTGACGCCTGCACGCGCTGCGGGCGCTGCCAGGACAGCTGCCCCGCCTACCTCAGCGGCAAGCCCCTGAGCCCCAAAAAAGTTATCCAGAATCTTAGAGGACACCTGCTGGACCTGGCGCCGGCTCTGTTCAAAAGCAAGGCGGAAACAGGAAATCTAGGTGATAAAGGGAGGGTGATGATTGGCGAGGTGGTCGGTGAGGATGAAATATGGAACTGCACCACCTGCTATGCCTGCAACGCGGTCTGCCCGGTATACATTGAGCCCATGGTCAAGCTCATTGAGATGAGGAGGAACCTGGTGATGGAGCAGGCATCCATTCCGGAGACCGGCGAAGGCGCTCTGAAGTGTCTTGAGGCAAGAGGGCATCCTTGGCGAGGAACGACCCTGAGCCGTACTAACTGGGCAGAGGGACTTGAGGTGAAGGCGCTCGCCGACGGGGGCGACGTAGACATATTGTTCTGGGTGGGCTGCACCGAGGCTTTAGAGGAAAGAAGCACCCGGGTGGCTCAGGCCATTGCCCGGATTTTAAAAGCGGCCGAGGTAAACTTCTGTATCCTGGGTACTGAAGAGCTCTGCTGCGGCGACCCGGCGCGCCGACTGGGCAATGAATACCTCTTCCAGATGCAGGCGCAGCAGAACATCGAATTGCTGAAAAACTATGGCGTCAAGAGGATAATCACCGGCTGCCCTCACTGCTTCAACACCCTGAAACATGAGTATCCGCAGTTCGGCGGCGATTTCGAAGTTGTTCATCATACGGAACTGATCAACAACTTTATCATGGAAGGCAGGCTGCAGGGCATCAAAGAAATGAATGGACTGGTGACCTACCATGACTCGTGCTACCTTGGCAGGTACAACGGCATTTACGATGCACCGCGCCAGATTCTACGTCGGCTCAATGGCCTGAAGCTGGTGGAGATGGAAAGAAACTTGAAGTATGGCTTCTGCTGCGGAGCCGGCGGCGGGCACCTCTGGCTGGAGGAGCAGAAGGCTGGCCAGAGAATCAACGAAATGCGCACCGAGCAGGCACTGTCCGCGCAGGCCGAGTTCGTGGCCACAGCCTGCCCCTACTGCCTGCAGATGTTTGAGGACGGGATGCAGACCAGGGGGGCAGGGGAATCGGTCAAAGTCATGGACATCGCCGAACTTGTGGCCAGGGCGATGCTCGTTTGACGGTGTATGGGGAATATTGTAAGTTAGTAATATGATATTGAGATTGGGAGCAGGAGGGAAGACATGCGCAAAGTTGCCGTAGTGGGCGTGGGGGAAACGAAATTCAGCGGCCAGCAGGAGAAGACGAGCGTTGAGCTCTTTGTCGAGGCGGCCGCGGATGCGCTTGCCGAGTCGAACCTGAAACCGAAGGACATTCAGGCCATTTTCCTGGGCAATGTGCTGGGGGATTTCTCCGAGGGGCAGGGCTCGGTGCAGGCCTTTGCCGCGGAAAACCTTGGCTGCTTCAACGTGCCGGCCAATCGCTATGAAGGCGCCTGCGCTTCGTCCAGTATGGCGGTGCGCGATGCCTGGATGTGGGTCGCCTCCGGTTTCTATGATGTCGTTCTGACCGGCGGTGTGGAGAGGGCGGCCACCATGGGGACGCCGCTGGCCACGCGCACCTTTGCCATGTTTAGCGATTCCCGCTACGAGTTTCCCTCGGGCATTACCTTCCCCGCTGTCTTCGCCATGCTGGCACATCTGTACTCAGCCCGGTATGGCATACCGCTGCCCAGGTTGAAGGAGCAGCTGGCCGCCATTTCCTTGCAGTCCTACAAGTACGGCATGTTCAATCCCAAGGCACACCTGCGCAAGGAAGTGACCAAGGAAGCGGTGCTGAGTTCTTTCATGGTGAGCACGCCGCTGCAGTTGCACGACTGCTGCCCCTTTTCCGACGGCGCCGCCGCCCTGGTGCTGGCTTCGGAAGAGGCGGCCAAAAAGCTGACCGACAATCCGGTTTTCATTGTTGGCACCGGTCA
>CAYFVI010000133.1:0-2393 GCA_964346525.1 uncultured Dehalococcoidaceae bacterium | reverse complement strand
CCCTCTACTTCTTCTATGAGCGGAGCCAGCGCTTTCCTGGTGTAGCCTTCCGCCTCCTCGAGCGATTTGACGCTGTCAATCCCGGCAAGAGCCGTTTTCAGCAAATCCCTGATTTCGTTGTCTTTCCCCCACATCACCTTGGAAGGGCCCATAAATCCCTGCTTTTCCAGGAAGGGGAAAAGGAGCTGCTCTTTCCTCTCATAGTGAGTCTCAACCCCTTTTAGTTTGAGCAATGACCCCTTTGTCTTCTCCTTAAAGGAAGATAGCCCGTGTTCTTCTTTCTTTCGCACTGCCTCTTTGAGTGAGTTGGTCAGCTTTTCAATCTCCCGGTTTTCCAGTTTAAAAAGATGTATCGGGTGAGATGGAAAAGTCTCTTCAGACGCTGATTTTTCCAGGGCCGATTGAAAAAGCAGGGCGTGAACATTGCAGAACTTTTTGATCTCTTCCGGAGAAAGGCCTTCGTTGATGAGCGTCTGCTCGATATCGGCGATTTCCGTTGAGCTGATATTGCCTATCTCTTTTTCGAACCTCTCTTTGGCTTCATCCAGGGATAGACCGTCATGTAGCTTCAGGATTATGTCCTTCATCACTTCCTTTTTTGCTTCTCCGGTCAAACTTCCGCTCATATCCTGACCTCCTTTAGATGATGGCTCTTACTCCCGCAATATGATTATACTATCCGCTCCGGGTGGCGTACAGGACACAGGCTACGGATATTGAATTTTTTCATCTCTGATATCACGTTTGAATATGATTTGCGCCTGACTTTTCCGATGGTGGCAGTCTGATTCTTTAAAAGTCGTTAAAGTTTGGGGACGCTTTAGGCAGTATATTTCTCTGGCTCGGCCTTGAATTTGTCGTGGCAGGCCGCGGAACAGAAGTGGTAGGTTTTACCCTGGTACTCCTCGGTGGCGGCGGCATTCTTCGGGTCAATGTCCATTCCGCAGACCGGGTCTTTCACGGTTGCCGCTGCCTCCTCTTCTGGCCTGCCTTTTCCCGCTTCAACCTTTGGCGTCACTGCTGGCAACGCCCTGGGTGCGACCAGAGCCAAAGGCTTGTATCCCCTTAACCGGTTGGCGTTGGTAACCACGGAAAGGGAACTGAGAGCCATGGCGGCGGCGGCAATCATGGGGCTGAGCAATATGCCAAAGGCGGGGTACAGCACTCCGGCGGCTACGGGAATGCCCACGCTGTTATAGAAAAAGGCAAAAACCAGGTTCTGGCGGATATTCCTCATGGTGGCGCGGCTTAAGGTTATGGCGGTTACCACCCCATCCAGTTCACCCGAGATGAGGGTGACGTCTGAAGCCTCAATGGCCACGTCGGTACCGGTGCCGATGGCGATGCCAACATCTGCCTGGGCCAGGGCCGGGGCATCATTAATACCGTCGCCCACCATGCCTACCAGCTTGTTCTCCCCTTGGAGACGACTTACCTCCAGGGCTTTGTCCTGAGGTAAAACCTCGGCCAGAACCCGCTCGATGCCTACCTTCCGGGCTATAGCCTCAGCGGTACGCCTGTTGTCACCGGTAATCATAACCACCTCGATACCCAGTCGCCGCAGCGTGGCTACAGCAGCTACCGAGTCATCTTTAACCGTGTCCGCTACAGCCACCAAGCCGGCGGGTTTCTGGTCCACGGCGGCGAACATGGGGGTCTTCCCCTCAGTAGCCAGACGCTCGGCTTGTTCTTCCAGAGCACCGGTTTCTATACCTGCATCATCCAGCAGACAACGATTTCCTACCAGCACCTGCCGCCCGTCCACTGCCACCTTGATTCCTTTGCCGGTGACTGACTGAAAATCCCCGGGCTCCACCAGTTCCAGGCCTTTATCTTTCGCACCCTGGATAATTGCCTGCCCCAGGGGGTGCTCCGATGAGCGTTCGGCGGAGGCTACCAGCCGTAATAGCTCATCAGCATCCATATTATCTATTGGGACCACATCGGTTAGTTCGGGCTGCCCCTTGGTGATGGTACCGGTCTTGTCCAGCACCAGAGTGTTCAGCTTGTGAGCCGTTTCCAGCGCTTCGGCGGAGCGGATGAGGATTCCGTTCTGAGCACCCTTGCCCGTCCCGACCATAATAGAGAGCGGAGTCGCTAGGCCCAGGGCGCAGGGACAGGCGATAATAAGCACCGCCACGGCATTCACCAGGGCGAAGATGAGAGCTGGCGCCGGTCCAACATTGAACCAGATGATGAAAGTCCCGATGGCGATGAAGATTACTATGGGAACAACGCGGCTGGCAATCAGGTCGGCCAGGCGCTGGATGGGGGCCTTGGAGCCTTGCGCCTGCTCCACAAGCTGGATTATCTGGGCCAGCATGGTGTCCTTGCCCACCTTGGTAGCCTTGAAGCGAAAGGCACCGGTCTGGTTGATGGTGGCACCGATTACA
>CAYFVI010000132.1:0-5910 GCA_964346525.1 uncultured Dehalococcoidaceae bacterium | reverse complement strand
GCCGGAGCGCCCCTTATTTTCAATTCTGTGATGGCTGAGGCCACATCCCTGTAATCGTCTAGCTCCAGATATACCTCTTCATCGGGCAGCTGGCGCTGGTCAAGGATACGCACGCGGTCGCCCAGCCAGTCAATCGGTGAAGTGTAAATCAATTTCAATAATCGGCCCCTTTAACCTGACCCCGCTCTTTTTGCCAACCCTCCCTCTTCACCTCCATGAGCACAAAGCGGCTCCCGTTCTTCTCCGTTTCCCCAAAGGGAGTGAAGCCGCTTTTAATAAAGCAACGCTGCGCCCGCCCGTTCCAGTCCAGGGTTTTCAGATAAATCCGCAGCAGACCGGTTTCCGTAAAAATATAGTCCACCAGCGCCCCCACGGCATCGGTGCCGTAACCCCTGTCCCAGCAGTCCTTCTCACCTATCATGATGCCCAACTCCGCCTCTCCCTTCCCCCTGTCGATGTTGTAATAGACACAGTTGCCGATGTGCCGGCCGTCAAGGGTCTCTATGGCGAAGGCACGGCGTTTCGGTGAAGGCTTGCGCAGCGCCACGGTATAATCAAACAAGTATCGCGGAAAAGAGATGGCAAGCGGAGGCATGGCGTCAAGACGGACCAGTTCTCGATTGGTCTGCCACCGGTAATCATTGCGGGCGTCGCTTAATTTTTTCTCGCGCAGTCTGACCTTGGTGCCCAGCATCACGCTCTGACCTCAGATTATCCCTCCTCGTCCTCCTCCTCCTCGCCGCGTTCCCATATCGGCTCGGTAAAATAGTCAATGTACTCACCCATAGCCTGAGAGGCCACCTGCTTCATTCTCTGCTTTGTCTCCGCTGCCAGATGCGCCAGTTCATCAAGGTCTACCTCCACGCCCAGCATGGTGCTCATCACCTGGAGTACCGCCAGCGCCGCCATCGGGTTCTGAATGCGGGTGGCGTAGGCCGGCACTTCTCCGAGCAGACAGATACCCTCGATCTCCCGTTCCTTGGCCACCCCCAACAGCAGCCCGTTCAGCCCGGCGATTTGCAGGTTGCCGGCATTTATCAGATTGTACTTCTTGAAAATGGCTGCCGCCGATGGGCTGGTGGCCACGCCCAGCACTCCGGGCGACTCGGTATGATGGATGCGGGTCATGGCTGCGGCACAGGTGAATACCCTCGGCGCCTTGAACCTCTTCGCAACATCGAGGACGCAGTTGGCCAGCTCATAGCCTTTGGCCGCCGGTTGGTCCTCCCCAATGAACACGATGAGGTCGCTGCCTTCACCCTTGTTCTTCCAGTAGTAGAACTTGCTCTGTGGGAACTTGGGCGCTTCAACCACGTTATCCTTGACCACCACACCGACCGGGTCGAAGAAGTAAGATGGCTCAATTTCGCCGAGCTCTTTGAAAGCCAGCTTTCTCAGGAGATAAGTGGCCACAAGCATGGCGACGTTCCCAACGCCGGGCCAGGCGGCGAGCATATTCGGCGAATTCAACCTGGGACGAACACGAAGTCTGACTAACTCAGTCATTTCACCACCTCTGCGTGAAATCACAAACTCTAATATCTAAATCCTAAACAAATTCAAAATTCAAATACCTGAAGTCCAGAATTAAGTGTCCAATATTCAGGGTTTAGTATTTAGGATTTTAAACGGTGATATTCGCGCCTTATGAACTCCTCTTACTCTAAACTAACGTCATTACAACTTGGCAGCTACGGAGATATTAGGACAGTATATATGCGGGGTCTGCAGAAAGCCGCCCACCCACCTTGACTCACGGCCAAGGGCAACGATTTCTCTCAGCGCCTGATAGACATTCCCGGAGACCATGGTATCCTTCACCCTACCCACTATTTTACCATTTTCCACCTTGTAGCCGAGCAGGACGTTGCCGCTGAAATCGCCACCCAGAATGTTACCCTGCCCGGCGCCCATGAGTTGCTCAACCACCAGCCCTTCCCTGATGTCATTAACCATGTCTTCAAAGGCAACTTCACCCGGAGCGATGACGAAAGCGCTTGGAGAGGGAGACGGCAGCCCGCCATGACCACGACTGCCGTTGCCTGTGCTCCGGGTATTTGCTATAGCGGCCGTCTGAAGGTCATAGAGGAAGCTGGCGGCTCTCCCTGCCTCAACAAGCGGGGTGCGCTGGCTGGGCATACCTTCATCGTCACAGGGTCGACTGCTCGGCCGGAAGGTAATCGTCGGGTCATCCCAGAGCTGAAATTTACGGTCAAAGACCATCTCACCGAGCTTCTGACCAATCGGGGAAGCGCCTTCAAGGACCGTCTTGCCATTGAAGGCCGCCATCAGCGGCATTACCAGGGTGCTGGCCACTCCTTGTGGGGTGAAGATGACAGACAGCGATTTTGTGGGCACCGCTGCCTGTTCCTTTGCCAGCTCCAGTTGCTGAAGCACGGTGCCAGTTACGATATCTGGCTGCATTATCGGCTGGCAAAAGCTGGCACTATCCCCGACGAAGAGCATATCGGTGCCCTGGGTTAAATTCCCTTCGATGCCAAAGCTGAAATGGCTTTTCCGATACGCTGCCTGCCCGCCATGAGAATTCAGCAGCCGTATCGAGACGGTTCCTCTGGCCACCTCGGCCTCGCAGATGATGCCCGGAGTGTGCCCAGTAACCGCGGAAATGAGTTCCTCACCAAGCTCAACCATCTTCTCTACGGGCACTGACTCAACACCGGCGCTGAAAACATCGACCTGCGGATACGAGTTCACCGCTGGCAGCTCGAACCTGGCCTTCGTACCAAACCGCGCCGTCTCCACGGCGTTGTCAACTAGGTCCTGGTGTTCACCGGGGTTGGTGGTGATGGCGTAACCGAGCCTGCCCTGACGGATGATGCGCAGCGCCACGCTGGTCTGCTGTTTGGTCTGGAGATGCTTCAGCCGGTTGGCCTCGAAATGAACCTGAGTCTCCTCCGATGATATGAAAAATACCTCAGCCTGCTCGGCCGCTTTTTGTGCCTGAACCAGTATCTCCTCCATTTAACTGCCTCCCACCAGGCAGCGGCGGATTCGGATATGAGGGCTGCCGTTGGAGACCGGCAGCGGCATCTGCCCTCCTTTCCCGCAGCCACCTCCCTGGTTCATATCAAGGTCATTGCCAATGGCATCGATATTTTTCAGCGTTTCGAACACGTTGCCGGTCAGCACCACGGGCCGCAGCGCCTCCGCGATTTTACCATTGCGTATCATATACGCCTCACCGGCGGAAAAGGTGAACATCTCCATGCTCGTGGTGCCACCGTACCAGTTCTTGACATATATCCCCTCTTTAATATCGCTGAGCATGTCGGCAAAGGACACTTTACCCGGCTCGATATAGGTATTAGTCATGCGGACGATGGGTGGGTAGCGGTAGCTTATGGCGCGGGCGTTGCCGGTTGGCTTTTCTTTCATTTTGGCGGCTGTCTCCCTTGAGTGGAGCCGGCCCACCAGTTTACCTTCCCTGATAAGATATGTTTTAGTAGCGGGTACTCCTTCATCATCGTATTTATAGCTGCCGCGAAGTCCGGGCAGTGCCGCCGTGTCTACGATATTGAGCTCCTGGCTGCCGAACTGTTTCCCCAGCGTCATAATTTCACGGACGCGGTCGTTTTCGTAGACGAAGTCTGATTCGGATAAATGCCCGAAGGCTTCGTGGACAAAGACGCCGGCCAGCACCGGGTCAAGGACCACCGTGTACTCGCCGCCTTTTGCTTTTGGCGCCGACAGCAATGCCACGACATGATGTGCCAGACGCTCCACCTCTCCGTGAAGCTGCCGAATCGGTGCCATATCTCCGCGGCTGCCCATGCTGATACCTGCCTGCTGGACATCGCCATCGCGAGCGGCAACCGCCGCTACGCGCAACATAATGTCTGACCTCTCCTGCTC
Source organism: uncultured Dehalococcoidaceae bacterium (assembly GCA_964346525.1). Classification (GTDB taxonomy): domain Bacteria; phylum Chloroflexota; class Dehalococcoidia; order Dehalococcoidales; family RBG-16-60-22; genus E44-bin89. The sequence continues at coordinate 2,037 of CAYFVI010000132.1, read as the reverse complement.
GATATAGCTGCCCGGTGAACTCAAAAAAATGGCTTTTTTACGGCTGTCACTGTAGCCAATGGTGGAAGTCTGTATCTCGGGCTGCCGCCAGACGATTTTATTGTACGCGTCCAGCATCCCCTTCTTTTCGGCAAGGGGTATGGTCACCGGGTCTTTGCCCGTTCCCGTTGATACCTTGTCCACGGCCGGCGGCACTGCTGCCAACTGGCTTTTCTCATGGCCAACCAATCTGGCCTGCCTGACAGCCATCTCAACCCGACCCCTCAGGTCGTCAAGGTTATTGAAGCTGACAAAGCCCCAGCCCCCCTTGACCATCACCCGCACATTGCCTCCCACCGCCTCCGACCTGCCTATAGAGTCCAGCTCCCGCCCCCGATACGAAATATGGCTGGTCTGGCTTTCCTCAAGATGCGCCTCAATATAATCGGCGTCATCACGCTTTATTAATTCGGCCAGTTCCTGAGCAACATCTTCCAGTAACATGTTTATATCACCCCGAATTGCAGTCAATGGCAGCTTAATGCCCGGATGAAGTCAGTTTACAAAAGGAGCCGAACCGATGTCAATTGACATACCGCGCCGATGTTAGTCCCGATTTTTCTTTTAATGTTGACATCATGCGAAAGGCGTTTTATACTTCGTTTACGCTTTCATCAGGTAGTGTGAGATGGCAGACGAGACCAAAGTCAGCGGGAACACCACTCTTAAAGTGATATTATACGTCTTCTTCATCTCCGCTTTTCTGACCATCATTACGTTCATGGTCGGGCAGGGCTGGTTCAACGTCTTTATTGAGAAACTGAACTGGCCCTACGAGACACTGGAGATGGTCAGAAATATCCTGGTGCAGGTCTTTACCGGCTCCGCTATCACCTCCTTCATCAGCTCCATTACCGCCGTGGTTCTTTTGATTTTCCGCAGTTAGCGGCAAAGCCATTGCCCGAAAACAACTTGCCTTGCCAGAAACGAGTATGATATACTACGACAATACATTTTCTTTGTGAGGCAGGCGATTGCTCACGAACTATGGCTACATAGGATTGTTTCTCATCGCAGCCCTTCTTTTCACTCTTTCCATGATAATTATCCCCATCGTCCTCAGGTTTCTCAGAATCGTCCCGCATAATCCCAATCCCGTCAAGAACTCCATCTTTGAATGTGGCATGGAGACCATCGGCAAGACCTGGGTCCAGTTCAATTTCCATTACTATTTTTATGCCCTGATATTCCTGGCCCTTGATGTCCTGGTGGTCTTCCTGTACCCGTGGGCGGTCAATCTGCGGGCGCTGGGCAGCGCCAGCCTCATCGCCATCTTAATACTGGTGGCCATCATTTTAGTCGGATACATATACGCCTGGAGGAAGAAGGTTCTGGAATGGAAATAGAGCCCGCCAGACATTACATTTATTCGGATATCGAGCTGGACCGGGAAGAGGGTCAGGTTATTGAAGACCTGAAGGCGAAAAGCCAGGAGCCCATTCCCGACCCTGACCGGTGGCTCGACGAGGAGTTGAAGCAGAATATCCTGCTTACCTCGGTGGACGCGCTGATTAACTGGGGTCGGCGCTCCTCGCTCTGGACGGCCATCTGCTTTCCCGCCTGCTGCGCTTTCGAGATGATCGCCGCCAACGGACCGCGCTTCGACCTGGCGCGCTTCGGTATGGAGATATTGCGGGCCTCGCCCCGCCAGGCCGACCTCATGATTACCGCCGGCACCCTGACCTGGAAGATGGCACCGAATGTGAGGCGTATCTACAACCAGATAGCGGAGCCTAAATGGGTCATCGCCATGGGCGCCTGTGCCATCAGCGGCGGTATTTTCGCCTCGGCGGAATATGCCGTGGTGCCGGGCTATAACCGCATCATCCCCGTGGACGTCTATGTCCCCGGATGCCCTCCCCGCCCCGAAGCCCTGATTTACGGGATACAGATGCTGCAGAAAAAGATAGCCAAGACGCCGGTAGTACCGGACCTGCCGCAATTACCACTGAAAGGAAAAAGACCATGACGGTAGCCCTCTCCGGGAAGGAAATAGCC
>CAYFVI010000131.1:0-6363 GCA_964346525.1 uncultured Dehalococcoidaceae bacterium | reverse complement strand
GCGCGGAAAGCCATCTCAACCATGTTGAGCAGCCCTTCTTTCACCTCAGGACCGTGGACAAAGCCCTCCGCCGCCTTCTTCACGGAAAGGCAGATGGGGGCGGCATTGTGCTGGGTAGCCACGAGCAGGTTCGCCCTGGTCAGCAGCCCGCGCTCATCGGTTTCATAATGATGAATCAGCGTGCCGCGGGCGGCCTCAACGCAGCCCACTCCCTTCTTTTGCAGCTTGAGTTTCATATTGCGTATATCTTTGCTTGTCAATCGGGGGTCATCGGCGATTCTCTGCATATCCTCGGCGGCCTGGAGCGCTTCAATCAGCCTGGCCCAGTGGAAAGCAAGCGTATGGTGGCTGGGCCTGCCGCCGAGCGCATCGAACATGGCCTCGTATTCCTTCTGCGCCAGCGGCGTGGCCATGCCTTCGGCAGCATTCAGCCTTGCCAGAGGGCCAACGCGGTACAGCGATGTGCCGTCACCATCGTTCAGGCCATTCCAACCGACCTGCTTCAAATGGGTTAAGCGTATGTAGGTCCACGGCTCCACCCACTCGCCAATATGGTCGATATAATCAACGGGGTCGAAAAGGGCATACTCATTGCCTTTGGGGTCAACCACGCGCAGCTTCCCTTCGTAGAAGTTGACCCTGTTGTCCTTATCGACCATTCCCATATAGTAGGTATTCAACTTATAGGCATCGTTGAGGACGAGGTCAAGGTGTTTTTTATCGGCCACCACCACATCCTTGAAGAGCTTCAGGGCAAACTGGGCGAAGTCAACGGCATAGTCGGCGGTCTCCTTTATCCATACTCTCTCCGTCTCGGTGATTCCTCTGGGGACACCACCCGGGAGTCCCCCTTCCGGATGCGGGGGCTTGCTGCTGATGAGGCGGAGTATATCCCGGCACCTTTTCCTCACCTCAATTACCCTGCCCCCGATTTCCAGTCCGACTTTATCGATAAGGCCGAGGACGTTCCTCGCCGCCGGGTCGGCATCGACGCCGACCACAAAGTCGGGCGCGGCGAGGAAGAAAAAGTGAATATAGTGGTCTTCCACATAAAAAGCATTGTAATGCAGTTGCCGTATCAGTTTCGCCGCCGGTGTCGGGTCCACCCCGTAGACAGCGTCCACCGCCTTGGTCGAGGCCATGTTGTGCGGGGTGGGGCATACGCCGCAGATATTGGGTGTTATCCGCGGCATTTCCTCGACCGGCCTGCCCAGACAGAACCGCTCGAACCCTCTCAGTTCCACCACCTGCCAGTAGGCATCTTCCACGTTTCCCCTGTCATCAAGGAAAATCTCGATTTTACCGTGGCCCTCAAGCCTGGTTATCGGATTGATGGTTATCCTCTTTGCCATCGCAACGTCTCCTTATTGCTCCAGTTAGCGTCTCTTTTTCAGCAGGGATGTCGGCAGGGTGAACCGGTAGATATAGCCGGCGAGGTCATCCAGCTTATCGATGAGCTTCTTCATTGCCTCGTCATCTTCGACGTCAAGCAATGCGGCCAGGGCGGAGATGAACTTGGCCCCCGAGTCCTCCACCCCCTCCACCGGCCCAAAACAGCCGCGGCAAGGCATGTTGATATTGATACAGCTCTCACCACAGCCACCCCGCGTGGCTATGCCCATGCAGAGTATGCCGTTAACCAGAAAGCAGGTATCAGGGCTGGCTTCGACCTCGTGAATCCGCCGGATATCGTTTATCTCCACTTTTGATGGTTTGGTGACATTTCGTTTGCAGGTATCACACAGTGCCTTATGCGGCGCCAGCGTAGCACCCTTCGGCGGTAGTTTGCCCTCAAGCACTGCGTTCACCGCATTGGCAATCAAATCGGGGGGAGGGGGACACCCCGGCAGGTAGTAATCGACATCGATGATTTGCTTTAGCGCGAATACCTGTTCGTAGAATTCGGGCAAGGTTAGTTCTTTTCCATTCGTCCGTGACCTGGGCTGAGGGTAATTATTTTTCGGGTTCACTACGGTCGGGGCATCACGGTATACCCAGTTGAAGATGTCTTCTTTGGTCCTGAAATTGGCCATTCCTGGCGTGCCGCCGAAGCAGGCGCAGGCACCAAAGGCCAGCACCAGCTGCGACTTCACTCTGAGCAGCCTGGCTACCTCTTCCTGCTCCGAATTCCTGATGTTGCCGTTGACTATGCTCAGCGTTATCTCGCCATCCTTCATGGCTTCAAGGTGATGGTACTTGAAGTCCAGGGCCACCGGCCAGAATATGATATCAACCGCCTCAGTTACCTGCAGGACAATTTCATTGAGGTCGACGACAGCTTCATCGCAGCCGCCGCAGCCACCGAGCCAGCATATGGCTACTTTAGGTTTAGCCACCATCTTTCCCCCCTCTCTTTACAGATTTCATGGCCAATTTACTCCTTTGAGGCTATATTTGTCTGACCGGACCCATCTCTTTCACCAGCTCACCCATGCTTTTCACCAGCTCCGGAATCCTCTTTCCTTCGGGGTCATGCGAGAGCTCCATTCTGACCCTTTCCGGCTCGATTCCATAGCTATCAAGCACCTTGCGCAGGAGCTGGACCCGCTTTTTCGTCTCGTAATTGCCGTCCTGATAATGGCAATCGCCTTCCGGACAGCCCAGAATCAGGACACCATCGGCGCCGTGCTCGAATGCTTCCATTACATGCTTGCTATCGATCTTGCCGCTGCAGACAATGGGTATCCAGTTCTTTATCTGCGAGGATAAGGAAGCCTCGTCTGCCAAATAACCCCAGCCGAATTTGCAGGAGAAGCAGACTACTTTTGGCTCAAAATCACCCATTTATTCACCTTCCCTGTTTAATATTAAGATAGCGACGCAAAAGTGTTTTCAATCCTGTCGTAGGTCGAATCATCAACCAGTGTTCTCGCCTCTGACGGACAGGCGGCCACACACATGCCGCATGATTTGCATCGGAACATGTTGTCCGTCTCCGATACCAGTTTACCGTCACGTGCTACCAGGTGCGCCGCGTCATAATTGCAGACATATACGCAGGCGCCACAGCCGCTGCACCTTTGCTCGTCAACTTCAACCGCATACAGCGATTTCTCAAAGCCGATGGAAATACACGCTTTGCAGGAGAGGCAGGGACCGCAGGTAAGACACCGTTTGGCCTCCTCAATCGCCTCCGTCAAGTTGAGGCCTTTTTCGAACAATTGAAAGTGCATCCTCTTTTCCGGCGGAATCCAGACCACCTCGGCCGGTTCCTTGTAGCTGGTCCTCTCGGGCAAGCCAAGCGCTTCATAATCCCGCTTTCTTCCCCACCGCATGTTCAAGCCCCTCAGGTATCTGTCGATGGACTCAGCGGCCTCAATGCCTTCCTTCATCGCCTCCACCATAAAACCAATCCGCCTTACGTCACCGCCGATAAAAATGGCCGGGTTCTGCAGGCTCTGAAGGGTGAAGGGGTCAACCGCCAGCCTTCCCCTTTCGTCCAGAAGTCTCTCTCTCTGCAGAAAAGCTCTATCCGCCGCCTGCCCGATGGTGATAATCAGTATATCTCCCTCCATCTCAACACAATCGGTGCAATCGAACTGCGGATTGAAGCCGCTGTTATCGAAAACGCTGGTACACCGCGGGCATTCGATTTTTTTGAACTTTCCCCCTGTGCCCATTATCTTTCGCACGCCACGGGAGCACACAATCCTCAACCCTTCCTCCCAGGCTGCCCTTATTTCTTCCTGGTCAGCGGGCAGGCCATCGCGGGAACTTTTTTCCTCACATTCCAGGGCAACGATGGTGACCTCACCGCCAAGCCTTCTCGCCGTTCGGGCGGCATCAAAGGCGACATTGCCGCCACCGATTACAATCACCCGTTTATTCTGGAAATAATGCGGCTCAATATTGCCGTGGCTCACCTCGTAGAGAAAGTCCAGGCCATACATCACACCGGAAAGGTCCTGCCCCTCCACCTCCTCGGCGCCGAAGGTAAGCACCCTGGGATAGGGTGTGCCCTTGGCAATAAATACCGCCTCATAATCTTCTTTCTTCAACTGCGCCAAAGTGAGCTTGCCTTCACCTATCCTGGCGCCAAACCGGACATCTATATCGGCAATCCTCACCAGGTTGTCCAGCGTGGTCTGCAGTACCTCATTGGGCAATCGATATTCGGGAATAAGCCACAGGGCACCGCCCAGTCGGTCGGACGCTTCAAATATCGTCGTCCGGTAACCTCTCTGGCTCAATATATAAGCGCACATAAGACCGCCGGGACCCCCACCCATGATGGCGACGCTTTCCCGGTCCCTGGTGGTACTTAATTTCTCCTTTTGGTTCAAATAATCGGTGTAATAGTCAGAAAGAAAGCGCTTGAGCAGCCGCCTCCTGATGGCGCCTCCCTTGACCTTGTAGTTGCACTCCAGTTCGCAAAGGCCGCAGATATAACCGCAGATATTGAAGAAGGGATTCTTCTCGTAGAGGTAGTCTCCGATTTGTATTATCCCCTCTTTTGCCGCCTCAACCGCCTCCGGGAGAAGCGATATAAGTACATTGGTGCGCTGTATGTCTTCATTAATGGGACACTTTATCTGGCAGGGAGGCAGCATCTGCTTGATCGCATCTTCAACATTGGCCCCCCGACTGGTAGTGGTTTTCCACATAGGAGAAACCTCCTTCAATGGTTTTATGTTAAATTGCCTGTTTCCCAAGCAATTCAAGCACGGTTTTCAATGCCACCGGAATGGCCTTCTCAACGTCCGGCGTCAGGTCATCGCCGAAGCTGGTTGCATCCCCGGCTTCTATGGCCACAATGGTCACATCTTCAGGCATCGGCCATCCGAGGGATTTACCCAACTCCAGGGCCGGCAATAAACCGGTGCGGTGCTGGTCGTGGGGATTTACCTTCTGGCGGTTAAAATCCTGCGGCCTCAGGCAGTACACTTCTCCTGGAATACCGCCGCTCTGAATAGCATCAATGATAATGGCGGAACGAAAGCCTGCCAGGAGCTCGGCGAGGTTCAGGCCAGCCAGACTGGTCTCCTGAAATTCAATATTGGGACCTGAGAAACGGCGGCGGAGCATCTGGACGAGAAAGTGACCTACCCTGTCATCCCTGAGAATGGGATTTCCAATACCTAGAATTAGGGTTTTGCGGTTCTTTTCAGCTTCCGTGCGCGTAGTTATACTCAACAGTCAATCAATGATAAATAGATTGACAGCCGCCTGAAAAGGAGACTTATAAAAACTGCCAATGTTAAAATACAACAAAATTAAAAATTTAGCAAATAAATGCTCTAGTGCAGACAGATGTCGCGTTGTAAATTATATGGAATATGTTTATTATCTTTAATAATAAATTGAGGAGGCAGTAATCAATGGCAGATTTATTTGACCTGCATGGGAAAGTGGCCATCGTTACCGGCGGCAATGGCGGCATCGGCAGGGGCATCGCCGACGGCCTGGCATCGGCGGGAAGCGATATCGTCATCTTCGCCCGCAACGAGGACAAGACCGCGGCAGCGGCAAAAGACATCGAGAAGAAGTATGGCGTAAAAGTGCTGGGTTTGCAGGTTGACGTGAGCCAAGAAGAAAGCATCCAGAACGGAGTGAAACAGGTGCTTGACAAGTTCGGGCGAATCGACACCCTGGTCAATAACGCCGGCGTCAATATCCGTAAAATGCCCGAGGAATATACCGTTGAGGAATGGGACTGGATACTGAATATAAACCTGCGCGGCGCTTTCCTCTGCGCCAAAGCGGTTTACCCGACCATGAAGAAAGCCCATGCCGGCAAAATCATCAACATCGGCTCCATGACCTCCCTTTACGGCCTGGCTCGCGTTTTATGCTACGGTGCCAGCAAGGCAGGAATAGTCCAGATGACCTACACCCTGGCCCTCGCCTGGGCCAAGGACAACATCCAGGTCAATGCCATCCTGCCTGGCTGGATTGATACGCCATTGACGGTATCCGCGCGCCGGGACTTCCCCGGCCTGGACGAATTTGTGCTGGACCGGGTTCCGGCCGGGCGCTGGGGAGTTCCGGCGGATTTCGCCGGCGCGGCCATTTTTCTGGCCAGCAAGGCATCGGACTTTGTCACCGCCGAGTATATCAAGGTGGATGGTGGCTTCGCTCAGGGCACGAACACGGTTCACCCCTCCGCTCCCTAGCCACTTGAATATTTACAAATATGACCGAAGTAAAGGAGGAATATAAAATGGCATTCGGCACCGGGAAATATACCTATGAGCTGGTTGACGGGTGGGCCAAGCTGCCCGATGGGCAGTCTTTCCTAGACGTGGGTGGTATCTGCATTGATGCTCAGGAAAGATTTTATATCCTGAACCGCAGCCAGCAACCGATAATCGTCCTTGACCGTGAAGGCAATCTGCTCAATTCGTGGGGCGAGGGCTTTTTCAA
>CAYFVI010000130.1:0-6394 GCA_964346525.1 uncultured Dehalococcoidaceae bacterium | reverse complement strand
AGCTGTCGTCTCCCCCGGCCAAAGTAGGGCTCGATAAACATGGCGAAATCGGTATATACATTCGGAGAACGTGCCATTATGCAGAGCAGCTCTTCCGTCCATGGGTAACCCATATGTTCCACATCGAATCTCAGCTCCGGGAAATCAATGGTTAAATCATCCAGGAAAGTGACCTGGCAGTACTTCAAGGGGCAATTCCTGGGTGGGCCGAACTGGTGCGAATGGTGGAAGTAGATGGCTATATCCAGCTCCACCGCTTTCTCATAAAAGGGGTATATTCTCCTGTCATTAGCATAGTAGTAGCCATAGCCCGGAGTCAGCAGAAAGCCCTTGATACCCTTTTCCGTTACCAGCTTTTCCAGCTCCGCCAGCTGTTCCCTATTCAGACGGTCTTGAGCGTCCAGCGGCTCCGCGGCGGCAAATGATACTACTTTTGCTGGCGCAAGCTGGTGCAGCTCCGCGGAAAGCGCATTTGAACCGAGCCACATTCCCCTGATGCGTTCCATTGATTGCGACATTGTCTGGAACTGGGATACCCCTATCTCATCCAGCCGCCTCAACAGCGAACTTATATCAAAGCCTTCAATGTCTCTTATACTCATTTTCAAGTCATCGATTTTGGCATGTTTCTGGTACATATGAGAATGGCCATCGATAATCCCCATATTGTTTCCCCCGTTCTTAGGTTCTGTGGGTACCACATGTAAGGCTAAGGCTCTAGAGCCCGATTCTATCCGATACTTCCCGCATTCCCAGGATTACGTCGCCGATTAAATCCCCCAGTTCCACGCCCAACATCTCGGCGCCTTTCTCAGTTACGGGGCGATTCACCCCGGCGGCGAAGGACTTGTCCTTCCATTTCTTCAGCACCGATTTTGTCTCCAGGTCCCCGACGCTTCGTGATGGCCGAACGAGTGCTGCCGCAGTGATGAGGCCGGTTAACTCCTCAACGGCGTATAACACCTTTTCCAGGTTGGTCTGCGGCTCGATATCATTGCATATCCCCCACCCGTGGGAGGCAACGGCGCGCACGAATTCTTCCGGCCAGGCCCTGTCCCGCAGTATATCCTGTGCCTTGGTGCAGTGCTGCTCCGGGTATTCTTCATAATCCAGGTCATGCACCAGTCCAATGATGGCCCATTTCTCCTCGTCTTCGCCCATCTTTCTTGCCATGTAACGCATGGCTCCCTCAACCGCATAGGAATGTTTCAACAGACTGTCGCTTTTGACGAATTCTTTGAGCAGGGATAACGCATCATCATATGTGGGCACGTGTTCTGACATTTTGCTTCTCCTTTCAATTAACAACCCCTTTAATTCCCCTTTGCGAAAGGGGGATTCCATCCAGCATGACAACGGTTAAAAGCATTTTAGAGCAATGGCCAACTGCTTTCAAGAAGCTTGGGGTTACTTTGTGAAATGAACGCGTTTTATGCTATCCTTTACATTGTTTTGCGAATACAGAATTATGAAACTAGAGATACATAAACTCACAACCACGATACGAGAGGCCAGCAGGTATAAACATGAAATTCAGAGGATATAGAAGAAGCAATGGCCGCGTTGGGGTGCGAAACCACATACTGATTTTCCCCACCACCGGTTGCGCTTCAATGGTAGCACAGGCCATCAGCAACGAGATGGCCGGTACGGTCACCGCCATTCACACACATGGCTGCGGTCATCTGGGTGAGGAAAAGGAACATATCGCCAGGGCCATGGCCGGATTTTGCAGCAACCCTAATGTGGCCGGTGTCTTGCTGGTCGGACTTGGATGCGAAACGCTCACTCCAGTCCTAATCGGTGAAGAGCTGGCCAAAGTCGGACAGAGGTTCGAGACGGTCAGCATTCAGGAGGCAGGAGGCACGGTAAACTGCATTGCCAAAGGCAAGAAACTGGCCGAAGGACTTCTTGCGGAGTCATTGAACGCGCAACGGGAACTTTTTTTTGTCGGGGAACTGATTATGGGCACCAATTGCGGCGGCTCAGATGCTGCCTCCGGGATAACGGCCAATCCATCACTTGGCCTAGCCTCCGATTTACTGATAGCACAGGGAGGCACCGTAATTCTCTCGGAGACGCCGGAAATGATCGGGGCGGAGCACGTTCTGGCGAGGCGAGGCACCAATAAAGAGACGAGAAACCGTATTCGGGAAACGATTTCGACAACAGAGAATACCATCAAAGCCATGGGCGTCGATGTCCGCGGCGATGAGCCGACACCGGGAAATATGGCCGGCGGCCTGACCACACTGGAGGAGAAATCGCTGGGCGCTATTCTCAAAGGCGGCTCCACACCTGTCGTGCAGGTAATTAAATACGCCGAGAGACCATCAAGTAAAGGGCTAATCATCATGGATGGGCCGGCCCATGATGTGGCCTGCAATACGGGCATGATAGCGTCAGGAGCTCAGATTATCGTTTTTACCACCGGGCGAGGTTCGCCCATTGGCTCCCCCGTTGCCCCGGTGATAAAGGTATCATCCAATGCTGAGCTCTACAAGATGATGGAAGATAACATGGATATAGACGCCGGCAGCATAATTACCGGCACCGAATCGATTCAGAGCGTCGGCGAGAGAGTATTGGACGAGGTTATTCAAGTCGCCTCCGGCAAACTGGCCAAGGCCGAGATACTGGGCCATCGCGAGTTCGCCATAAACGCCATCATACCCACGGTGTAAAGGGAAAAGTCCTTAGCTACCGCGCCCTCGGCCGGTCACGGAGACCATTCTCTCCACCCTGCCGTTTCTGACGCCGTATAATTCATCATGCATGTTGGTTACGATGAACGGGTTATTGGGGATAATCTCCAGCCGTTCCCCGAGCTCCAATTTCTTATCTGTCTCCGTGTAAAACAGGCGCGCCGATTCCGCGGCCACGGCCCCGAGCCAGAGGTCAGGTCGGCCCCTTACCTTTCCATAGCTGGGCTTCCCGTTCCAGAAAAAGCCGGGCCTATCCTGGAAAGCCAGCAGGGGGTCCGAGCCGAGCGTTTTCGAGCCGACGTCGATGACGGCGTGCCCGGAGTGGGAAGTGCTCATTACACCGACAAGTATGGTGAGGGTACAGCGGTCCTCGGTCATGGCAAAGCGACGCACATGCAACATGCTGCCTATAATGCAGCTACCGGGATGTATCTCATTTATCTCCGGGAATTTGCCCTGCTTTATGAAAGTGCAGGCGGGACGATATGTCGGCGATGACCCGATGCTGACATGGTCAGTCGAAAGGTCTGCTTTTTTCATCATTCTAGCTGTCTCCGACATAGCCGAGGCAATCTCATAGGTCAACTCGTCAGCGCCCTCGGGTGTATCGCCGCCGTAAACCTCATGGGTGTAAATACCTTTGAAATCTACTCCCGGAAGCGATGCCATTGCTTTCGCCACCGGCAGCGCCGGCTGGCCCGGCGGGACGCCGTATCGGTCGCCGCCGGTCTCGATTTTGAGCACCACCGGCACCTTTCGACCTGTTGCCTGACCGACTTCGGAGATTGCTTCCGCCTGTTCCACCATATCCACCACCAGAGTTAACTTAAGATCGGGTTGGCCGAGCAGCCCTTTCAGTTTGGCCATTTTACGTTGCCCAAAAAAGGGGTGGGCAACCATTATGTCATTAAAACCTTCTGCAGCAAATACCTCAGCCTGGTCGACAGTGCCGACTTCTATGCCGCAGGCTCCGGCTTCCAGCTGCAGCCTGGCAATAAAGGCGCTTTGATGGACTTTAATATGAGGCCTTAAAAGTACCCTTGCTTCAGCCGCCAGACCTGACATTTCCTTGATGTTGGCTTCCAGCCTGTCCAGGTCCAGCAGGACACTAGGAGTATCCAGAGACGGGTAAAGGCTTTCCGATGCTGCCATTAAGGTTTACCTCTTCCTTTTCAGCTCTCGCAATTTCTGGAATTCCGAACGATTACGATAAAAGTCGTCCAGAGCGTAGCAGCCCGAAACCATGCCATGACGAGGGGCGGTTATGCAGTCCCCACAGGTACGGCATATCATCTGGTATTTCAGCGTTCTACCGGCCAGCATATCGGCGATGATGTCCGGGTAACACAGCGCCATCCGCCCCATTCCCACAAAGTCCGCCATGCCACAGCTTATGACTTTTTGCGCCACATTGGGCACCCACTGCTGCAGGTAGGAATAGCCGCTGCCGACGTAAGCCAACTCGGGGCGCCGGCGTTTTAATTCGGCGGTTACTGAGATTAAACGGCTCACGCCGATGAGCGGGTCTTCCGGCGGGCGATACCCGTCCAAAGGCGATGAGAAGTAAGGCCGCAGGATATGAGCATTGTAAGCGGAACCGGCCGAGATGCATACTAGTTTGATATCTAGTTCGAGCAGCAAGTCTAAAAAGGCCAGCGGCTCGGTAAGGTCTATGCCCAGTCCGTTGCCGTCACCGCCGAAGGCGTAAGGATATCTTTCGCCACTGAATTCAGACGGCTCACCACGTCCGTCCGCGCCCCGCTGGAAAGGCAAAAAGTCAAAGGCACTGAAACGAACGGCGATGTCCAGCCCCGGTGCTTCTGCCCGAATACCGGCCACGATTTCCCTCAAAAACCGGGTCCGGTTTTCCAAGCTGCCGCCATAACGTCCGGGACGCTCCACCGCGCTCAAAAATTCGTGGCCCAGGTAGCCGTGGCAATGTTTTACATCAACGAAATCGAATCCGGCCCGCTGTGCCAGCCTGGCTGCCTTAACAAAATCTTCTATCAGCCGGGCAATTTCATCGTCGGTCATCACCAGCGTGTCGCCGGTAACCCCGGACCTCCTGTCCAGAAGGGGGTGATGGTAGAGAATTACGGGCTCAGGATGTTTCATATCATGGGGCTTGGAAACCCGTCCCGAATGTGTCAGCTGCAATCCAACCAGTAAGTCATCACTGCTGCCGAAATGCTCTTCATGAGTCCGCGCCAGCAACTCCCGCATTTCAGCGATATCACCTGCCGTCTCTTCGCGTATCATCAACTGATTCGGGCTCCCCCTGCCATCGGGACGGACAGCAGCGGCTTCGCCGCCAAATATCAATTTCGCGCCGCTGAGGCCGAAACGCTGCCAGCGCCGCCGGGTCAGCTCAGTTGGCCGCCCGTCAGTGGCGCTGTCCCAGCCTTCCATCGGAAGTATGGCGAAACGATTCCCGATTACCCTGTCAGCGAGGGCATATGGCCTGGCCAGCGGTGAATCCGGTCCTGATTTTACTTCCCCATCGAAGGGGAGAGACACCCCGCTCTGGTTTATATAGCGGGTGAAGTCGTCAATACTTTTAATGGCAACGATATTCCGCATGGTTATATCACCTTTTTCTAATCTAAGGCTATCTCTTCAAATTCAACAATCAGTCTGTCCGGCTGGAACCGCTTCAGCACTTCATCGGCAGGCGCGTCGATAAAGCGCTTTAACGCACGCTCACAGCTTTCCACATTTTCAAAAACGGACTCGGATATACCGTAGATATCGTTGTCATTGAGCCTCTTTAGGACCCTGTTTATGGTATACTGCTTCAGTTCCGGACGGGCCAGGTTTTTGAAGTTGGTCGCATGCTCCGTGCGCCACAGCTCCCAGGTTTCGTCAGGGTCGTATCCCGGTTTAAGCCGTATAACTCCCATAAACTTAACCATGGCAAACCTCCTTTCGGGGTGTGAGTATATCAGTTATGATTAAATTAAACGAGCCGTTGATATATTGCCAAGTATGCTTCATTTCTGTAATCGTTGTCAAAAATAGATTATAGTTACAGGAAAGAAAGGAGTTGGAAAAACAATGAAAAAAGAAGGTATCTCACCAGAGGGCATTTTTGAGCCTATGGGCTGGTCACATGCCATTAAAGCAGGCGATACCATTTACCTCGCCGGCATGGTGGGCTTCGATGAGCACCGGAATGTCGTGGCCGGTGGCTTTGAGGCGCAGACGGTAAAGACTTTCGAGAATATTAAACTCGTTCTTGAGGCGGCAGGAGCTTCTCTGGAAGACGTGGTCAAGTTGAACATCTATGTCACGGATATGGGGGATATCGTTAAATTCAGAGAAATCAGGGCCCGTTACTTCAGCCCGCCCATGCCCGCCGCCACCGGCGTCGAGGTCTCAAAGCTGATTCTCCCTGAGCTCCTCATCGAGATAGAGGCTATAGCGGTGGTTGATTGATTATCGTAACCGGTGATATCGAATCAGGCTCGGCTCAGCGTCCTGATTATTTCGCCGTCTTTGTCCCTTATGTTTACTGTGATAGGCATCTCACCGGGAAGGGCATGCGTGGCGCAGGCGAGGCAGGGGTCATAAGCGCGGAAAGCCATCTCAACCATGTTGAGCAGCCCTTCTTTCACCTCAGGACCGTGGACAAAGCCCTCCGCCGCCTTCTTCACGGAAAGGCAGATGGGGGCGGCATTGTGCTGGGTAGC
>CAYFVI010000129.1:0-3429 GCA_964346525.1 uncultured Dehalococcoidaceae bacterium | reverse complement strand
CCACGGCATTGGGTACCATGATGGTGAATATAGCCGTCATCCGTTCGCCGGAGAGGATGTGTGCCCGGACGTTCCCGGGCACCAGCTCTACCAGTGGGATATCCTCGTAGTGCGTTATCGTCTTGGCGTACTCCTCTTTGGTTGCCAGCCGCTCTTTTTTCTCCATTTTAATGAGCCTCCTTTATGTACCAAGGTTGCGCTTTCTTCCGGGTTGCTACCAGACAGGGCTCTTGAAGATGGTCTGTTCCCGTCTCATGCCCACCGATATGATGCTTATCGGGCAGGCGATGAGCTCCTCAAGCCTTGACAGGAACTGGCGGGCCTGAAGTGGTAATTGCTCGAAATCACGGATATCGCTGATTTGAGTCTGCCAGCCCGGGAGTTCCTCGTATACGGGCCGGCACTTTTCCAGTGTGGCCGTGCTGGCCGGGAAGTTATCTATTTTTTCGCCGTTTAGCTCGTAGGCGGTGCATATTTTTATCGCCGGCAGCGTATCGAGCACATCGAGGCGGGTGATAATTGCCCCGCTATAACCGTTCACGCGGGTACTGAATTTGGCAGCGACGGCATCAAACCAGCCGCAGCGTCGCGGGCGGCCGGTGGTGGTGCCGTATTCGTTGCCGTGTTCCCGGAGCGATTCGCCGATTTTATCCTTCAGCTCGGTGGGCATGGGGCCGCTGCCGACGCGAGTACAGTATGCCTTGAAAACGCCCAGAGTCTGTTTTATCCGGCTCGGCCCCAGGCCGGCACCCAGACAGCTTCCCCCGGCCAGCGGCGAAGAAGAGGTGGCATAGGGGTAGGTGCCGAAATCAGGGTCAAGCAGCGTCCCCTGAGCCCCTTCCAGCATCACCTGCTTCCCGTCGTTTATCGCCTTTTCCAGCAGCGCGGTGGTATCGCAGATATGGGGAGCCAGTATCTCACCGTAGCGGCAGTATTCCCTGTAGACCTCTTCTTCTGATATTGGCTCGACGTTATAGACCCGGGTCAGTATCGTGTTCTTGTGAGCAAGAATGGCGTGAAGGCGTTCCTGAAAAACATCCCTGTCCAGCAGGTCGCACGTCCTGATGCCCATGCGGGCAATCTTGTCAGAAAAGGCGGGGCCGATGCCCTTGCGCGTGGTTCCGATGGCCTTGCCTCCTCGCGCCTCCTCCTCTAGCCCGTCGAGGAGGAGATGATAGGGCATCACCAGATGGGCCCGGTCGCTGATGAACAGGCGTGAAGTGTCCACGCCCGGCTGCTTGAGCCCGTCAAGCTCTTCGAGCAAAACGCGGGGGTTGACCACCACACCGTTTCCGATGACAGAGACGGCTCTGGGGGAGAAAATTCCGGAGGGGACGAGGTGCAATTTGAACTCACCGAACTGGTTGACCACGGTGTGCCCGGCATTATCCCCGCCGGAAAAACGCATCACCATGTCCGCCTGCTCGGCAAGCAGGTCAACTATTTTACCTTTGCCCTCGTCTCCCCACTGCGCTCCAATAACAGCGATTACTGGCATCAGGGCCTCCCCAAAATTGATATGAGAACTAACCTATCTTGGTCTGGCGCCATGCGTGAATAAGCCTCTGGATAACGGTAAGGTAGCTGAAAAAGGCGATGATACCCAGCGACGTGATTAATGCATAGTCGATGCTGCTTAATAATAGTCCGAGCGCTAAGATAATTACCCTTTCCGTGCGGGTGAAGAAACCCACCTCACCAATCAGGCCAGCCGCTTCCGCACGGGCTCGAAGGTAGCTGACCAGCAATGCCCCGGGCAGGGTGAAGCCGACAACAAGAATACCCGGTGTGGAAAGATCCCGGACAAAGAATATCAGAATACCGAGCAGGACGGCTACTTCACCCAGGCGGTCCAGAGTCGAGTCCAGTATGGCACCGAATCTGGTAATCCTATCCGTGAAGCGGGCCAGAGCCCCGTCCAGCATGTCAAATAGTCCCGCAAAAAGAACCACAAAGCCGGCGGCGAATGGCTGCTTGAAAGCAACCAGCACCGCGGCGGCAAAGGAAATCAGGAGGCCGAACCAGGTCAGAGCATTTGGGGTTACTCCTGTCCTGGCCAGAAGCCGCACTACCGGGTGAGAAAGACGATGGGCAACGGCTTTTCGGACTTCGGCTAACCTGGACCTGAACGGTCCTCTTTTCGAGGTGATGCTAACCGAGCTCCCTTCCATTCTTCAGACCCAAATAATCCCCTTGTTTCGCCAGTTACCCTCCGAAAACCTCGTGAAATATTACCTGGATGGCTTTTCCGCTTTGCCTTTGGTCATGTCGGCGATGAATTTCTCCACCATCTGGTGCGCTTCTGTATCCGTGTACTGTATCGGAGGCGATTTCATGAAGTAAGCGGATGGCGCCACCAGTTCTCCGGTCAGCCCGCGGTCCATGGCCAGCTTACAGCACCGGATGGCATCGATGACCACGCCGGCGGAATTGGGACTGTCCCAGACCTCCAGCTTCATTTCCAGGTTGAGCGGCACATCGCCGAAAGTGCGGCCTTCCATCTTGATGTAGCAGAACTTACGGTCTTGCAGCCAGGGAACGTAGTCGCTGGGGCCAACATATATATCGTCAGGGTTCATCTTGTAATCAAGCTGCGAGGTAACCGCGGAAGTCTTGGAGATCTTCTTGGACTCAAGCCTTTCCCGTTCCAGCATGTTGTAAAAGTCGGTATTGCCACCGAAGTTCATCTGGTAAGTGCGTTCGAGTTTGACGCCGCGGTCGCGGAAAAGGCGTGTCAGCACGCGATGGGTGATGGTGGCGCCGACCTGCGATTTGATATCGTCGCCTATAACGGGGAGTCCTCTTTCTTTAAAGCGTTTCTGCCAGTACTTCTCGCGGGCGATGAAAACGGGGATGCAGTTGATTAAACCGCAGCCTGCGGTCAGTATCTGCTCGATATACCACTTGGTCGCTTCCTCGCTGCCCACCGGCAGGTAATTGATGACGACATCGGTCTTGGTCTCCTTGAGGATACTGACGATATCAGCGGTGGGGCCGGGTGCTTTCTGTATCATCTGGGACAGGTATTTGCCCAGGCCGTCATGGGTCATGCCGCGCTGCACGGTGACACCGGTAGGCGGTACTTCGCAAAACTTAAAGGTGTTGTTCGGTTTGGTATAGATGGCTTCGGCTAGGTCTTTGCCCACCTTGTTTTTATCGATATCAAAAGCGGCGACAAAGTTGATGTCGTTTATGTGGTAGCCGCCGAGGTTCACGTGCATTAATCCGGGCACGAACTCGTTTGCTTTGGCGTTCTTGTAATATTCCACCCCTTGGACAAGAGAAGAAGAGCAGTTGCCCACGCCGATGATAGCCACGTTTATTTTACCCATATCCGGTTTTATCCCCCTTCATAGCATCGGTTGAAACTATACCTTTATTAGGCGTGCGCTGTCAAGTTATTTCGCCTGGTGGCACGCATCATAACAC
>CAYFVI010000128.1:0-3009 GCA_964346525.1 uncultured Dehalococcoidaceae bacterium | reverse complement strand
CTGTGCTTGGCGATGTAGTCCCAGTCATACTCCACGCCCAGTCCCGGCCCCTGCGGCACCGGAACGCAGCCGTTCTTATCGATGGCGTCCAGGCCGTCCCGGTAGCCGCCCTTGAAGACAGGCGCCTGAGGGCCGAAAGGCGCCTTGGGGTGGACCAGCGCCATCTCGTAATAGTTCATATTAAGTATCGCCGCCATCAGGTGACGCCGTTCCGGACCGGCCGGAGCGTGCAGCTCAACATCCAGGCCGAAGCCTTCGGCGGCGTGGGCTATTTTCATCACGGCAGTGATGCCGCCGTCAATGTCGGGGTCGCCGCGCACGAAATCGGTACCGTCGGCCACGATGAAGTCCACATGAGGCTCTAGGCCGCGAACGTGCTCCAGTTGCAGCATGGGGGTCCTCACCAGTTGCCTCAGCTTGCGATGGGCGAAGGCTGAGATGCCGCCGTCCCGGAACGGATCCTCCCACCAGAAAAATTTCTCCTCGTCACAGGCCCATCCCATCTTAAGGGCATCGCCAAAGGTCCTTGGGGCACAGTAGGGGTCTAGCATAAGGTCCATTTTGCCCCCCACCCGCTTCCCCACCGCGTGGATGGTATCCACAATCCTGCTCACCGGCCCATCCGCCCAGGGATGTATCTTGAAGCCGGGATACCCCATCTCCAGGCACTGCTCGGCGAAATCAGCAAAGGCCTCGGGGCTGTTCAGCCCTCCCGGCTGCTCATCACCGGTATGCGTGCTGGCGTAACAGGGAAGATTTATTCGATTGCCACCGAGGAGCTCGTAAATAGGGGCCCCGTAGTACTTGCCGGCCAGGTCCCACAGCGCGATGTCTATCTGGCTCAGCCCCAGACGGGCGCGCTGCCGCAGCTCCAGCTTGAGGTCGTTGTATATCCCCTCCCGGTCCAGGGCACTGCGCCCTATCAAAATGTGCCCGTATTCCGGGATAGCCATCCAGTCGGTCGCCGCCCAGGAGCCGACATACTCTCCGGTGACCCCCTCATCGGTCATGATTTTCAGGGCATGGCCCTTGAGGTTCACGGTTGCGCCCGGCTCATAGGCAAAGAGGGTATGCCCGGGAAGCGGGGCGATATCCTTGAGCTGGTAGCCAAACCGGTGTATCTCCATTCTCGTGATTTTGGGTTTGCCTTTCATTTCTCCTCCCGAATAAAATTAATCTTATCCTGACACGGCCGCTGGCCCTAGCTTGCTTCTTTCACCAGCCGGTTGATGCGCTTCAGCGCCTCTTCGATGTTTTCCGCGCCCACCATGCGGTTGGTTACCGCCCGCACACTGCGCCCGCCGCGGAAAAGGAATTTTACGCCTCTCTCCCCTATTTTGGTTACGAAATCGTCAACTCCTGCTGGAAAATCAAAATTCACGATGTTCGTTACCACCTTCTCCGGACGGACGTAAAAGCCGGGTATCTGGGCCAGTCCCTCCGCCAGCCGTCTGGCGTTGGCGTGGTCTTCGGCCAGGCGGTCGACCATTTTTTCCATGGCCACGATGCCGGCGGCAGCGATGACTCCCGCCTGCCTCATACCTCCCCCCAGCATCTTACGCCACTTCCGCGCCCTCTCCACGGTTTCTCGAGTGCCACAGAAGAGCGAGCCGACGGGTGCGCTGAGCCCTTTGGAAAGACAGAAGCTGACTGTGTCCGCCGGCGCCGCCAGTTCTTTGGCAGGTACACCAAGGGCAATGGCAGCATTGAATATGCGCGCGCCGTCAAGATGGACCAGCAGGCCATGCTTGTGGGCCAGCGCGGAGATTTCACCAGTGTATTCCCGGGTCAACACCGCACCGCCGCAACGATTATGAGTGTTTTCCAGGCAGAGCAGGGTGCTCACCGGGAAATGGATGTTCTGCGAACGTATCGTTTTTTCCACTTCGGAAGGGTCTAATTTCCCGTCCTCATCATTGGGAACGGTGCGGATAACCACTCCGCCCAGCACCGACGCTCCACCGACCTCATACCAGAGCATATGGGCCTCGCTGCCGACGATGATTTCATCGCCGGGGCGGGTATTGGCCAAGACGCCCAGGAGGTTGCTCATCGTGCCGCTGGTGGTGAAAAGCGCCGCCTCCTTGCCCATAGCCTCGGCTGCCAGCCCCTCGAGGCGGTTGATAGTAGGGTCTTCTCGCCAGACATCATCGCCCACCTCGGCCTCGTACATCGCCCGCCGCATCTCGTCTGTCGGCAGGGTTATGGTATCGCTGCGCAGGTCAATAATCTTCATTCCGACCACCTTTTTGTCATAGTGTTTTAAATCCTATAATATCACAAAGAGCGATGAGCTGACAGACGCCAGCGTTGATTTTTACCGCCATATATGCTTAAATGTGCTTTGGAAAGGAGTGGAGTGTGGAAGATTTGCAATTGAAGGCAACGCACCGAAATGTGCTGGGAAAGAAGACCCGATTTTTGCGCCGCCAGGGGATAACGCCCACTCATCTCTACGGTCACAACGTCAAGTCACTGACACTGCAGTGTGATACTGGCGAACTGCTCAGCCTTATCGCTCACGCCGGAAAAACCCGGCTGTTGAACCTTGAGGTTGACGGCGAAAAGCCGAAGAGCGTTTTCGTCCGCGAAGTTCAGCGCGATGCTATCACCATGGAACTGATTCACGTTGATTTTCTCGAAGTGAAGCGGACGGAAAAGATAAGTGTGGACGTGCCCATTGTACTCGTAGGAGAAGCGCCAGCGATGAAATTCAAGGGGCGCATGATAGTCCACGGCATCAACAGCCTGAGCATTGAGTGCCTGCCCAGCAATGTGCCACCGCAGATAGAAATTGACATCACCCAGCTGGAAGAAGTGGAGCAGGCAGTCCACGTTAAAGACATTATCCTTGACCCGGAGATAACCGTACATGCTGACCCAGAGCAGCTTGTAGTCAAGATCAGTGAGGTGGCGGTGAAGGAAGAGGTCGAGGAAGTGCCCGAGGTTGAAGAGGAGGAAGAAGCCATTGCTGAGGAGGAAGCAGAGGCTCCTGCCGAGGAGGAGAAA
>CAYFVI010000127.1:0-3598 GCA_964346525.1 uncultured Dehalococcoidaceae bacterium | reverse complement strand
TATATCTGCGTCGGGTCAATATGGCGCAGGGTCTCCACTTTGGACATGGTGCCGGAGGCGATGTCCAGCACCACCTGCAGGAGCTTCTCTCCCGCCTCTTCAATGGTGTCCTCGCCTTCCATCACCGTTCCCGAGTAGAAATCAATGCTGGTCGGGGCCATGGCCAGTGTCTTGGGGTTGGCCGTGGTCCACATGAGCGGGGAAACGACCGCCGTCGAAGTATGCAGCAAGTCGTTGCCCACCACGCCACCGCCCCCCAGCTGAAAGATGACCAGCTGCGCCCCAGAGGCGGCGTAGCCGGCGAAGATGGAGCCCATACTCATCCAGTTGTCCACAAAGTACAGCCCTTTTCCTTCCGGCCTTTCTCCATACTTGAGCACGCCCTGAATCGGCGCTGACCCCGATTTGTGGATGGCGCCGAGCGATTTCTCTTCCAGTGAGGATATGCCTCCGGCAATGTTGGAAGGCACCGGATTGACGGTGCGGATGTCCTCGCCGGTGGACTTGGCGATGGCCTCAATCTCGGCGGCGGCCTCAAGGATACGCCGGGAGACGTTTTCATTAACGCCGCGTCTGGCCAGGACATGTTCCGCGCCAATAATTTCCGTGGTCTCGCCGAAGAAGGCGGTGCCGCCGCCGGCGACAATACGGTCGAAGAGGTTGCCGATTACCGGATTGCCGGCGATGCCGGAGGTGGTATCTGAATGCCCACATTTCACCCCCACAGCTAGGTGGCTCAAATCACAGGGCTGCCGTCTGAGGCGGGAGGCCTCAAGCACCATCTTCCTCGCCAGCTGGACCCCTTTCTCCAGCGCCCGGAACGTGCTCCACTCTTTGGCCACATCGAGTATCTCCACGCGCTTCCCGGACCTGGCAATCTCCTCGGCGAGGCGGGCCGGCTTCAGCTCCGGATAGCCGGCGCCCGGGCTCAAGGTATGGATGATAACCGAGGCCACATTAGGGTTACACCCCAGCCCTATCAGGGTGCGGGCGATGGTCTCGCGGTCGCGGCTGGTACGTCCGCCGCCGTAATCAGGGCTTAAAATGGTTTTAGTGCCGTCAACTATTTCGCATATTCTGGGGGGCAGAAATCCCCAGGGCATTATCAGGACATGATTGCGGATTCCAGCTGAGCCATCCGGTCTGGCATAACCCAAGAAATTCATTTTTTACCTCCTCTGGTTAAGTCTCCCCTGCCCCGCGCCCCCTCCAGGTTGTGGACGTGGACCATTTCGCCCTTTTTAATATCGCGCGAGGCGATGCCGATGGTCTCCCCATACTTGATAATGGAGCCGCCTTTGGGAATGTCAAGCACGGCGATTTTGAAACCGAATGGTATGCTTTCACCGGCTTTAACGGTATCGGTCTCTTTACCGAGGCGAACCAGCACTTCAGTCCCGGGCGCCGCATCCTCAAGAAGCGTGGCCACGTTGTCTTTTTCCGAAAGTCTCAAGGCACCTCTTGTTGTCATTGAATACCTCCTTTTTACTTTTTGGGCTCGGATTCAGAGGTTATTTTAACACGTGAAACATTGGAAATCAGCAGTAACGCGGCAACTGCCAGTCCAGCAAAGGCGAGCCAGATTCCCTGATAGCTGCCCCAGGTATCGAATACCCACCCCGCCACGAACGGCCCGATAATACCGCCCAAAGCGTTGATACCGATGATGAAGCCAAAGATGCTTCCGAAATTGGCCCGGCCGAAGTATTCCGAGACCAATGAGGGCCTGATGCCGGTGGAGCCGCCATAGCCGACGCCGAAAAGGAAGAGAAAGGGAATCATCAGCCATAGCCCGGCACTGGGGGCGGAGCCGAAACACAGCAGGCCGATGGTAATCAGGCCAAAGGCAGCGGCAGCAGCTTTCCGACGGTCAAACTTGTCCGCCAGCCAGCCGAAACCAAGACGCCCGCCGACGCTCATCATTGGCAGCACCATGGCCACGAAGCTGGCCCTTGTCCTTTCCATACCGGCGCTGCTTAAATATGGCATAACGTGGGTGGTGACGCTGCTTATCAGCATGACGTGAATGAGGAAAGTCAGGGCAATGCGCCAGAAAGTGGCAGTCTTCATTGCCTGTGTTGCTTTGCTGCCTGATTCAGCGGCCTGAGCTATGGTGGGAGTGCCGGGCAAAGGTGCCGGCGCCTTTTTAAGGCCATCGGGCTGGTAGCCGTACTGTTCCGGACGATGACGGAAAAAGATAGAGAGGGGTATAACTACGGCCAGCATGCCTGCGGCCAGAATGGATATCGTCATCCGCCAGTCGAAGATGTCAATAAGCTTGACAATCAGGGGCACGACCAGGCCGCTGAGACCGAATCCAGACATAGCGATGCCGGTGGCGATGCCCATCCTCAGGCGGAACCAGTTGGCCACGGCGGTCATCAAAACGGTCTGGGTAGTGGCGCTCATGCCTATGGCGATGAGGGCAAAAGCGCCGTAAAACGTGGCCAGCGACGTTGTCCGACTGAGGAAGAAAAGCCCTCCCGCTGTAATAATCGCCCCGCCGAAAATGAGGCGACGTGGGCCGAGACGGTCGGTCAGTATGCCGGTTAGCGGCGCCAGGAGGCCAAGCTCGAGGCCGCGCAGGGAAGCTGCCAGTGATATCTGGGCGTAGCTCCAGCCCATATCATTGGCGATAGGTTCAAAGATGGCGGTAAACCCGTAAAAGACGACGCCGCCTGAGTACATGGCGATGATGACAGACGCCCCGACTATCCACCAGCCGTAGAATATGCCGGTGGACTTTCGCTTAAAAAGCATGGCTGAATAATCTTATCATCAAATTTCTGCCCCAGTTGCTGAAAACGCTAATGGTCAAAGGCGGAAGCGCGAGTGATTTTCCGCACGCTCTCTTTGATATTTTCAATCTTCATGATTTTCATCCAGTCGGGCTGGAATATTTGTTTTTTCGCCTCGGCTACAGCGAGTTTGGCGCCTTCGGAGAGTGTGGAGCCCTCCAGGAGAAAGACCTCGCCCACCATGCAGCGCAGGTGGCTGAACAGGAAATCCTGTGCTACAGCCTTCGGAACCCCCATCCTGACCGCCTCATCCATAGCCTCTTTCATGATGTAAACGCAGGTAAGGCCCAACGTCTCTACCAGCGCCGGTTCCAGAATCGCCATCTGCTCCGTGGTGATACGATAAGATTGCAATATGGGAGCGAATATCACCCGGGCAATCGCCTCCCCTTTGGCATAGCCCTCCTCCGGACCTTGGTGCAATGAGCAGACGATGCTCTGTTTCGCTCTGTCGCCGCCGAAGAAGTCCTGCTGAGCTTCGGGGTCGGTCTCGTGGCCGAACATGGGCGCATGGCAGGGGTGCGTGATGAAGTAAGTTATATCCCTGCGTTTCGGGAGCATTCCGGCATACCCCGCCGCCGGGTCGAGGCCCATAACCATGGTACCGCTTTTCACTTTGGGGACGATATTGCGGCAAATAGGGCCGATCAACCGGTCGGGCACGGCCAGTATGACCACATCGGCCTCTTCGAGCGCTTTATCTTGAGGAGTAACGGAAAATCCCAGACCGGCGAGCTTTTTCTTCCCTTCTTCGCTGATTTCCACGTAGAGCGTATTGTAGTCAGAGCGGTCTTTCAGTT
>CAYFVI010000126.1:0-8556 GCA_964346525.1 uncultured Dehalococcoidaceae bacterium | reverse complement strand
TGTGCCTTGACGATGGAAAGTCCGAGCCCGCTTCCAGTAGTACTGCGAGTTAAATGGCTGTCCACGCGGTAGAACCTTTCGAAGATTTTATCATGGAATTCCGGAGAAATGCCCGTTCCACTGTCCTCAATTTCGACAATCACTCTATCACGCGCTACCTTGCCGGATATCCTGGCTACCCCGCCGTCCGGGGAATATTTTACGGCATTTTCCAGAAGATTTCTTATTACCTGCTCGATACATCTGACATCGGCTTCGACAACCGGGAAGTTCGACGCAAAGGACAGGTCGAACTTATGCTTCTTGGTCCGCGGCGAAATCTCTTCAACCACTTTTTCCGCCAGCCGGGGTATGAGCAGTGGCTCTTTTTCCAGCTTTACCGCCCCGGCTTCCAGTTTGGCGGACTGCAAAATCTTATCGATCAGGTCACGCAGCTCATCAGTCTTCTCATCTATAATCTGAAGGAATTCACGCTGCGTCTCCTTTTTCCAAGAAGCGTCCTTGCGGAGAAGCGAGGTGGAATAACCCTTTATGAGCGTCAGCGGGGTACGCAGCTCATGCGAAACCGAGGAAATGAACTGGGACCTCAGGCGGTCGGCTTCGTGCAGCGCCCTTGCCTCCTCGGCTTCATTGGCCAGCTGGGCTCTCTCGATGGTGATACCGATACCATCAGCTATGGCCTGAAGCAAGCGGTAATCCGATTCGGAAAACACGTCCTTATCTTTAAAATTAACCAGCACCAGACCACCGATAACCCGGTTCCGCGCCAGCACCTTGCCGCAGATATAGCTTTGCGCTTTCGACTGAAAATTTTCCGAGCGAAGAAAATTATCCATTGCTTCTTCCACGGCGCTGGTTTCTTTTATTGCCTCACCTTCTGACTTTGAAACCGGTACGATTATGGTATCGGGAAAAGCGTCCTTATCGATGCCGATAATACATCGTACTTCTAGGACACCATGCTCATCGCAATACAGGAGTAATAAGCCACCATCGGCATTGGGTACGACCTCAACGGCTTTTACAACAACGGCATCAAGAACGGGCGACAAGTCAATTGCTGAGGACAGAATTTCAGAGACCGAAAGCAGCGAGGACAGCTCCTGCGTCCTTTGCTTTAACTCTCCATAAGAAGCTTTTAGTTTTCGCCTCATCTCATCGAGCGTCTGGCTCAATACGCCGACCTCATCTCGGCCCAGATTAGCCACCTGACTATCAAGGTCTCCTTCAGCTATCTTTTTTGAGGCGGCAGTAAGCACCCTAATCCGACTGCCAACATCTCTGGTGGTCACCACCACGAAAAGAAGGGCAACGGTAACCAGCACTATTCCGAACAGAATCAAGTTTTGACGGAGCTCACGAGTGGGGGCGAGCGCCTCTTCCTCTGACTGACGAATAACCACCCCCCAGTTGGCCTTTGAGAGCGGCATGAAAGCCAAAACGTCCTTTCTCTCCACCCTCTGCTCGGGCTCGTGACAGGTATGGCAGACACCCTGCGTTGGTTTCCCGGCCTGTATCAGGTCAGCAAAGCGCCCGCTGTGGTCGCTTTTCTCAAAGGGTGACAATTCCGGACCGGGCTCGGTTCTGACCACAACAATGCCATTCTGGTCGATGATTTCAACATAGCCCGTTTCTCCCAGCCTTACCGGGTACACAAATCCCCCGATGCTCGATTTGGCCGGCTCGATAGCAACCAGAAGCACGCCGGAGTTACCCTGTTTCCCAACGCCGGTCGGGCTGCCGATGAATACCACCGGAACATTGAGCGCCGGCGCAGTAGTCAGGCCGGAGACACTGGCTTCCTGGCTCTCAATTGTCTGGCTGAAGCTGCTTAAATAAAGAGAGTCGCCACCATTGGTCGCGGCGATATCCGGCTTGCTCCAGCGGATTCCTCCGCCTTCATCTATGAGATAGACACTGTGTATGGGAATTGACAGGCGTGAATAAGTCGTCTCAAGGGCTTCTATACGAGCTTGAAAATCGTCTTCCGTCTCATCGATGTCAATCATCTGTGCCGTATTCTCCAGTTCAGACAGGGCGCGCTCCAGCGCTTCGTCCACGTAGTCGGCCACCAAATCAGCAGTGGTCAGACGCTCTTCGAGCATCCTTTCCGTGGCTCGATTCACGGCGCGCATTCCCAGAGAGCTGAAGACAATGACGCCAACGAGCAGGCCCGCGGTGGTGAGCAGGGTAATCTTTTTACCCAGTGTCAGATTGGTCAAAAATTTCATGGCATATTGTCCTGTTTAATCACTTGCCCCGCCCGGAAGCGACTTAGCACCTGATTGGCGGCTATTTTATTTAACCATCGGTGATCGAGGGCAGCAATTAGCCAATCGCCTTATTTTGCGTTTAAATGAGACCTATTTTATACATGCGACCGGTGCCCACGCTCCACAAACCCGCCTTTGGGAAAAATATGACCATTTAGTTATCGTTGACGACATACCGTAACCTAACGAATGTTGTTGTGCTTGGCCAGATGGAATAAAATAATAAGTCAACGCAAAACGATAGATATTTGACCGGGTGGAAATGAAAACAAGGGTCCTGGCAATGATGAGCGGCGGTGTGGATTCGTCCGTGGCCGCGGCTATTCTCAAGAATGAAGGTTACGATGTCACCGGAGCCATCATGGAAATATGGGCCGGTGAAGCATGTGGTCTGGAGGGCCGACGCCACGGCTGCTACGGGCCGGGCGAGAAAGAGGATGTAGCCGATGCCCAAAAAGTGGCTCAGGCACTGGGCATCCCTTTATATATTTTCGACCTCAGGGAGGTCTACCAGACCGAAGTCCTGGATTACGTTCAACGGGAATATCTATCGGGTAAGACGCCCAATCCCTGTATCCGGTGTAACCGCATCGTTAAATTAGGCGCGCTAATCGAGAAAGCTCACGATGCGGGAGTAGACTTTGATTATTTCGCCACCGGCCATTATGCCCGCATTGAATACGACGAAAGCCGGCGGGCTTGCCTTTTAAAAAAGGCCAGAGACCGGAGCAAAGACCAGTCATATTTTCTGTCTCTGGTATCAAAACAACAGCTTGGCCGCCTGCTCCTGCCCCTGGGCAATCTCTCCAAAGATAAAGTAAGGGAACTGGCTTCCGGACTCGGCCTTGAGGTCCATGACAAGCCGGAGAGTCAGAATTTCATTTCCGGCGGATATTACTCGCTCTTTAAAGCGGATATACCGCCGGGGCCGATATTAGATAGAAAGGGAAACATCCTGGGACAACACAAGGGGCTTCCGTATTACACCATCGGACAGCGAAGAGGGCTTGGAATATCAAGCGATGAGACGATGTATGTCATCGCCATTTATCCCGAGAGAAATGCCATAAAGGTGGGCAAACAGGAGGAATTATTCCGCGACGAACTGATGGCCTCCGAGTTGAACTGGATAGCCGTAGAAAAACCGGAGCAGCCGATAAGGGTAAAAGCCAAGATAAGATATTTCAGTAAAGAGGCGGAGGCATTACTGACTCCACAGGATAAAGACAGAGTCCGCGTGAAGTTTGAGGAACCGCAGATGGCAATCACGCCGGGACAGGCGGTGGTCTTTTACGATGATGACGTTGTTATCGGTGGAGGTATCATTGAGGAATAAGGAATTTCGATATTGATTTCGGTGCCATTGCCCCCGGGATGTGACTGTATGGTCAGTTTACCGTTAGCCAGCTCCACTCTCTCCTTCATACCCAGGAGCCCCAACCCTCGAGGCCTGTCTTTGGCATTTATGGCTTCCTGAACGTCAAAGCCTCTGCCGTCATCCTGTATACGAACTCCAATGGCATGCTTTTTGAAATCCATGCTTATGATGACATTCCTGGCACGGGCGTGCTTCACTATGTTATTGATTGCTTCCTGAATAACCCGGAAAAGGGTCGCCTCCAACTGAGGGGACATCCTTCGCTCCCGTCCCGTAACCTTGAAATCTACGGCGATGGCAGCTTCCCCCAAATTATTCTCCGCCAGCCATCTTGCCGCAGCCACAAGTCCCAGGTCGTCCAGCAAGGAGGGACGAAGCTCGTAAATCAACTTGTGCATCTCATCGAGTATGCTGATGGAAAGAGCTTCTAATTTTCCCAGCTCAGCCTTTGCCCTTTCCACATTGTCCGGTAACATCCTCGCCACCGCTTCAAGGTTAGCCGCGAAACCGGCCAAGGTCTGGGAAGTCTCGTCGTGCAGTTCACGGGCGAGTCTCTTCCTTTCCTCTTCCTGAATGGAAAATATCTGACGTAATAGCTCACCGCGAATCTCATCTTTTTCTTGCAGCTCTTTATGCAGTCTGGCTATTTTTAACTCCATCTTTTTGGCCTCGGTGACATCGCGCATCAGTTCAATGACGGCGGTGACGTTACCTTTACTATCTAGGATGGGAGAGGCAACAATATCCAGATACCGTTTTTGCTTTTTACCTCCGGCATCATAAGCATGTGTGTGCGTTACCCGGGCCGGTTTTCCTGTTTCCCATACCGATTTAACCGGACATTCATGGTAGGGAGGGCGACAGGGCCTGGACTGGCCGTGAGAAATTTTATAGCAATGCTGCCCGACCACTTCCTGTCGGCTTTTCCCGTGTCTTAGAAGCAAGGTGTCGTTAGTATCTATTATGCGGTAGTTACGGTCAACTACCAGAAGTTCGTCCTCCAGACTGTTGATAATTGATTTAAGATAGTTAAGGTTTTGTTCGTAATCCTGCATAGTCATCACAGCATCATTTTTAGTCGAATGCGGCTATTTGTCAATACCGAGCCTAGTGTATTGGAGATGCCAGCGCCACTTTCTTGTACGGTGAAACTCCGCATATAATATACCTATATGGACGCACCAGACGTTGAGCAAATCCTTGACCTTTTAGTCGAGGAGTATGGGGAGCGCGACTGGCAGCCGGATGACAGTCCTTTGAACGTGCTGGTGCAGACCATTCTCTCGCAAAATACCTCTGACATAAATTCAAGAAGAGCGTTTAAGTCTCTCCTG
Organism: uncultured Dehalococcoidaceae bacterium; assembly: GCA_964346525.1. Classification (GTDB taxonomy): domain Bacteria; phylum Chloroflexota; class Dehalococcoidia; order Dehalococcoidales; family RBG-16-60-22; genus E44-bin89. The sequence goes on along the minus strand of CAYFVI010000126.1, from coordinate 3,571 downwards.
GCTTCTTTCCCCGGCTGGGAAGATGTAGCCTCAGCCGATGTTTACCATATCGCCAACGCCATAAAAGGCGGGGGGCTTTCCGAGGTCAAGGCGAGGTATATCAAGGGGGCGCTCGGGGAAATCCGGCGAAAGCGAGGCCGCCTCGAGCTCGACTTCTTGAATGAGCTGCCTCTGGATGAAGCCAGGGACTGGCTGACGCGGCTGCCGGGGGTGGGGGCCAAAACGGCCAGCTGCGTCTTTCTCTTTTCCCTGGGCCGACCGGCCCTGCCGGTGGACACCCATGTATATCGCGTGGCCATGCGGCTCGGACTGATTGACGCCAGGACCATGGTGGAAAAGGCGCACAAACGGCTCGAAAGCCTGGTGCCCGCCGATAAAGTTTATGCTTTTCATGTGCTGATGATAGAGCACGGGAGAAAGGTGTGCAAGGCGCAACGCCCCCGATGCCACGCCTGTGTATTAAGCAATTTCTGCCGGTATTTCCGGCAAAGCCAGCCATCGAAGTGAAGTTCCTTGACAAGAAAAGGGCAATGTAATAAGCTTTCCTTCGGGTTAGACACTGGAGCATTCCTGAATTTATAGCAAGCCGGAGAGATATGCATGGATAAAATTATGCAGGCTATAGAAAAGGCTGGGCTTCCCAGTGGTGACCGGTATGACCTGCCCAGCTCAACAAAAACCTTTCCCGACGGCGCGCACTATCGCGTGGAGATTTCCGGCATTGAGACGCCCAAGGTCCTGGCTGCGACCTGCGACGAAGCGGAAAAGCAGGGAGTCCCCTTCCACCGCTCGATTTCCGTGGTACGGGGGGCGTCCATGCTCACCCGGGAACAACTGAAGGAATTCGCCCAAATCGCCCGCGATAACCAGGTGGAGGTCATTATGACGCCGGGGCCGCGGCCCACTTGGTACACCGGCCGGCAGGTGGCAACTCCGGAAGGCGCCATATCCGGGCTGAGGATGAGGGGGATGGATTCCGTCCGCCACTACCTGATGGAGATGGAACGCTGCATTGAGCTTGGCTTCCGCGGCTTTCTGGTCTGGGACGAGGGAGTCCTCTCTCTGCTCAAGGCCATGAAGCAGAACGGCGACCTGCCCGAGGACATCGTCTTCAAGGTCTCCATCTTCGCCGGGCACGCCAATGCCGCCGGTTTCAAATTGATTGAATCGCTGGGCGCCTCCAGCGGCAACCCGGTGGCCGACCTGACGCTGCCGGAGCTGGCCTCTATCAGGAACGTGGTGAGCATTCCGCTCGATATCCACATCCAGCTCTGGAGCTCAATGGGCGGCTTCAACCGCATCTTCGAGACGCCGGAAATCGCCCGGGTGGCCTCTCCCTGTTACTTCAAGATGGAGCCGGGGCCGGGGCTGGCAATGTATATGCCCTGGGGCATGTCCGAAGATATGCTGGCAGAGCTGGGCCGGGAGAAAATCCGCTCCATCAAGAACATTATCGAACTGGTAGAGCAGGTTCATCCGAAACTGAAGGTATCAAAGCAGGGGCCGGAAGACCTGAGAGTGCCCATACCAAAGTAAAAAAGGAGGATTAATAAAAAAATATGCCAAAGAAAACCGTTCTCGATTTTGCGGAGATGAAAAAGAAGGGTGATAAAATCACCTTCCTCACCGCCTACGATTTCCCCATGGCCAGCTTCTGTGAAAAGGCGGGCATCGACATGATACTGGTCGGCGACAGCGCCGCCATGGTGGTGCACGGTTTGCCTGGAACGGTGCCGATGACTATGGACCAGATGGTTCAACATTCCCAGATAGTCAGGAGAGGCGCCCCCAACACATTCGTCATCGGTGATATGCCCTTCCTCTCCTACCAGATTTCCAGAGAAGACGCCATCTTCAATGCCGGCCGGTTCTTCAAGGAGGCGAGCGTCGATGCCATCAAACTGGAGGGCGGACGCCGGGTCATCAAGCAGATTGAAGGGATTGTTGAGGGCGGCATGTCGGTGATGGGCCACATCGGGCTGACCCCGCAGAGCTCGGGGCAACTGGGCGGCTTCAAGGCGCAGGGGCGTACCGCCGATACCGCCATGGAGCTGATTAAAGACGCCCTGGCCATTGAAAAAGCGGGCGCCTTTGCCCTCCTAGTGGAGGCGATTCCCCCGGAGGTGGGCAAAATCATCACCGAAATGCTCAAAATCCCGGTGCTGGGCATCGGCGCCGGCATGTACACCGACGGCCAGGCTCTGATTATCGGTGATATGCTCGGCTACTTCGAGGCGTTCACGCCCAAGTTTGTCAAGAAATATGCCAACCTGGGTGAAGCCATTGAGAAAGCTTTCCGTGAATACAGTGATGATGTGAAGGCCGGTAAATTCCCCGAGGAGAAGCATTGCTACCGGATGGTTGAGGGGGAACACGAAAAGCTGGAATCGATGCTCAGGAACCTGCCGCCGCAGTAGAAAGCATTCCGACAGAAAGCAAGATGAGAAACGGGCGACGGGGCGCAATGCCCCGTCGCTCATTTATCGCCGAGTGACAGGCAGCGGAGAAAGGTCTCCTCAAAGTCCGGCCTTCCCGACAGCTCGATATGGTGCACTTCAGAGGCAATCTTCGCCGCCTGATGTCTTTCCTCCACATCGAGCAGCGCTTTCAAGGCCCCGTCCATAGCCCCGTTGCCGATGAAATGTATTTTCTCGAGCGGGAAAGAGGGGATAAGCCCTAAAGTGACCGCCCTTTCCCGGTTGATGTAGTTGCCGAACACGCCGGCGAGAAGGACTTCCTGGATATCATCGGCACCGATGCCGGCCTCTTTCATAAGCAGTTCCACTCCGGCACGTATGGCCCCCTTGGCCAGCTGCAATTCACGGACGTCCTGCTGGGTCAGCACGACCTCCCTTTCTTCGTCTTTGAAGATTATGAATTCCCGCGCTTCCTTGCGGACTTTAATCCTCGGCGCCAGCTCATTTGCCCATCTGGTACCCATCTCCGCCGGCAGCAGAATGCGGCCTTTCCGGTCGAGAACCCCCGTCCGGTAAAGCTCTGACACCAGGTCAATCAGCCCGGAGCCGCAAATGCCTCTGGGGGTGACATTCCCGATGACCGAGTAATTCCCCTCAGGGGTCGCCTGAAAAGAGCTGATGGCACCCTTCACGGCACGCATGCCGTTTTTAATCCGTCCGCCTTCAAAGGCGGGGCCGGCGGCTGTTGAGGCGGTCAGCACTCCTTTTCCGGTGGCCAGCATCACCTCGCCGTTGGTGCCGATGTCGATGGCGAGCGTCGGGGTACGACTCTGATGCAGCCTGGTCGCCAATATCACAGCCACAGTATCGGCGCCGACAAAGCTGGCAATCGACGGCATGATATGCGCCTTTCCTCTGGGATGAATCTGCAATCCCAGCTCGACTGCCGGCAGGTCGAAGGGCCGGTTCAGCCCGCCGATGTAAGGCGCCAGCGCAATATATCTGGCCTCAAGCCCAAGCAGGGTGTGGAGCATAGTGGTATTGCCCACCACCGTAGCTTCGAAAATTCTATCTCTCTCCCGCTTGGCACTGCGACAAAGCCGCAGAATCAGCTGATTAAGTCCCCTTACCAGTTCTTTCTGCAGTTTTTCCCG
>CAYFVI010000125.1:0-5843 GCA_964346525.1 uncultured Dehalococcoidaceae bacterium | reverse complement strand
CTGAATATCTCCCAGAAGTCCTCGTCGTACAGGGAAAGGAGCTGGTAGAGCATGCCATCGCCGATGAGGATTACCTTGACGTTTATGGGCATCGGCTGCGGCTTCAGCCCCTGCGGGGCGATGAGGCCAAACTGCTCGAAAGGGTCCTCAATGCGGACTTCTTTGGTTCTGATGGCCCGCTTCAATGCCGGCCAAACGGCTGGATTGGTCAGGACGTCATTGGCGCTGAGCAGCAGGTAGCCACCGTTGGCCAGCTGCAGGGCCCCCGGTTTTAACATAGCGTGGTCGCTAAGGTAGCCGCCGAACAGGAAGCGCCGCTCGATTTTGCCGAACAGGTTGGCATAGTTCGGGTTTGGCTCCGTTACCACGGGCGGCCCCTCGGTGGTGCTGTTATCGACAAAGATATTCACCTGGAAAGGCAGAAACGGCTCTCTGCCGCCCAGCATCTGGCTCGGGGCGATTCCAAGCACCGAAGGTGGTGGCTCTTCCCTTTCCTTGAAAATATCCAGGTTATTCAGGGTGAAGGCCTTGAGGTCATTGAGATACCCCATGATTTTTTCCGAGTCTTTATAGGCATTGAACAGGCCGCGGAAAAGGCGGGAGATGGTGAAATCGGCCACCGTTTTGTCCGTATTCTGCAACTTTTCCACAGTCTGGCTTTCAACTTCACGTATCTTTTCAAAGGCAGCGCGCACTTTTTTAAGCAGCTCGTTTCGTTTCTTCTCTATTTCCCTGCGCACGGACTTGTCCAGCGCCAGATAATCGGCCTGGGAAATGGCCTTGCCTTCAATTACCGGGAACAGTGCCGGCCCCACCGAAGTCATCTGCAGTTGAAAGCCCTGTCGTTGCGCTTCCTCGGCGGTCTCTTCAAGGAGCTTCTGCTGCCTGGCCTGGCTTTCCTCAACTGCCTTTTTCCTCTCCGAGACGTATTCCTCCCCGGAAAAGGCCTTGGCCAGTTCCTCTTTCAGTTTTTGCAGCAGATTGTTTATCTGGTCGCGAAAAGACTTACCCTTACCCAGCGGCAGACTTATAATCTGCGGACGGTCCGGATCGGCGAAGTTGTAAAGGTAGCACCAGTCTTCAAGCTGGCGCTTCTCCTCCACTTTTTTCCTTTCCACCAGCCGCTGGATATAGGTTTTGACCACGGTGGTCTTGCCGGTTCCGGTCAGGCCGGCAACATAGATATTGTAGCCCTCACGGTCCATGGAAAGCCCGAACTCGATGGCTCGTATCGCCCGGTCCTGGCCCACGAACTCGCGCAGCGGAGCCAGGTTCTTGGTGTGATTGAATTCAAAAATATTCGGATCACATTCCCAGCGCAATTTATCGATTGGAACTTCGTATTTCTTGATATCCATAACTTCCCCCGGTCTTATTCCCGTTACAAGACGGTTGACACTACTGTTATACCACTAGTCATAGGCTTATTCAAGGTGCAGCCCGATGAAATTTAGTCCGCGACTACCTGTGTCATTATGCTCATTTTGGTTATTTCAAATATCTAAAATCCAAAGATTTTATACTTGTTTTTTAATAAGTTTTGCAGTAATATTGACAAGAATATGACGTATCTGGTATCCTATTCGAGAATTGTGTGCCCGAAGCATAGTCAACTTGCTCAGACCGTTACCGTAACTTCCCTGGATTAATTTTTTTATATGTAGTCTGGCATGAGATTTTTAGTAACCGCAGTTGTTGCCTATTTACTGTACCTACTTTTAACCATTGGTTCCGGCAATTTGCTTCTCTGGAATACAGCAGAGTTAATCATCGGGGCAATCTTTGCTCTGTTGGTGGCCGCTCTGGTCAAGAACAGATACCTCAAGAAAAGCCTGCGCATGCTCAATCCCGCTCGGTGGTTTATCTGGCTCGTCTATCTGTTGCCTTTCTTCTTTGCCATGGCCAGGGCCAACGTCGATGTTGCCTATCGCGTTCTCACCGGCAGGATAAATCCGGGCATAGTGAAAATTTCCCCCAGATTGAAAAACGATATGGCGCTCACCATCCTGGCCAATTCTATCACCCTGACGCCGGGGACTTTGAGCGTTGACGTGGATGAGGAAAGCAACGACCTTTACGTGCACTGGATAAACGTGCAACCCGATGCCCTCAAGGAGATGCCCAGAGACTACCATCCGATATGCAACAGTTTTCCTGACTGGGCAAGGAGGATAGCGGGATAATGTGGCTTCCGGTGACAATCGTGATGGTAGTCTGTGCTCTGGTGTGCATTGCCAGAGTTTTTATTGGGCCGGGAGCACCAACTCGTCTGGTCGCTTTTGACACCACCAATACGCTGGTGGTGGCTCTTCTAGTAATCCTGGCCATCATGTTCGAACAGGTCGTCTTCGTTGATGTCGCCATTGTTTATGCCGTTATCTCCTTTATTACCACGCTTTACGTGGCCAGATTTATTGAGGGAAAGAAGTTTTAAATGGCTGCCTTGAATGTAATAACCTACATATTTATTGTGATCGGCCTGTTCTTCAACGTGGTCGGCTGCATCGGCCTGAACCGATTTCCCGATGTGTATACCAGGCTGCATGCGGCCACCAAATGCACCACCTTCGGCTCGATATTCCTCATTCTGGCCGTGATTGTACAGTCGGCCGGCATCTGGGCGATGGAGGGAGCTTACTCGTCGCAGTCGATTCTCTCCATACACGCCGTAATTGCGCTGGTTCTGCTGCTCATCACCAACGCGACGGGCGCGCACGCCATTGCCCGGGCGGCACACCGCAGCGGCGAAAAGCCGGCCAGGGCTGTGGTTGACGACCTTGAGGGGAAGGCTAATGATTGAAGCTGCCGTTTTACATATCATAACGCCGCTGGCCATAGTTATCTGTGCCATATTCGTGGCCATTTTCAGAGACCTGCTGTATGCCGCGGTGGCGCTGGCGGTGCTGAGCCTCCTCCTGGCCGTCGAGTTTTATCTGCTGCGTGCCCCTGACGTGGCCATCGCCGAAGCCGGCATCGGCGCGGCGGTAACGACGGCGATATTTATCATTGCCATAAGGGCAACGAAGCGTACGGAGTAAATATGAGACAGGTTGTGGCTTGGTTTGTTCTGATAACGCTGGTGGCCTTCCTAGTGGCCGGGGCGCTGCTGATGCACCCGTTCGGTTACCCGCCCTCTGAGATGGACGATTATATGATTGCCAATTCTCAGGCGGAGACGGCGAACAATAACGTGGTGGCGGCAGTGCTGTTTGACTACCGCGGTCTGGATACCCTGGGGGAGGCCACGGTGCTCTTTACCGCGGTGACCGGGGTGCTGATGCTCTTCCGGGCCCTGAAAAAGAGGGAGAAGAAAACGTAGATGCTGTCCAAGATTGTGCGCACCATATCGAACCAGCTGATACTGTTTATACTGGTCTTTGGCCTGTATATCATCATGCACGGGCACGTCACACCGGGCGGAGGCTTTCAGGGCGGTGCCGTCGTTGCCTCCGGCGTGGTCATGCTGATTGTGGCGTTCGGTTCCAGCGAGATTAAGAAGTCGCTGCGCGAGAGCCGCCTATCGGTCGTGGAAAGCAGCGGCGCGCTGATATTTATCGGGATGGCCTTTGCCGGCATGGGCACCATTTTCTTCTACAATTTTCTGGTGGGCACCCCTGTATTCGGCGGTGTTCCTCCCACCGGGCCCAATCCGGGCAACGTATGGACGGGAGGGGTCATTCCACTGATGAACTTCGGTGTCGGCCTGAAGGTTATCGCTGGGCTTTCCGCGGTGGTGCTCGCCATGGCGCTGTTTTCCAGCGGGGAGGAGATGGAAGAATGATGCAGTTTATCCCGTATAACATACCCTTCATCGCTGTGGCGCTCCTGGTGGGGATAGCGCTGTTCATCATTCTGTTCAAACGGAATTTGATAAAGATAGTTATGGGCATCGCCATACTGGAAGCCGGGGTCAACCTTTTCTTGGTAACCCTGGGCTACCGGGCGGGGGGCGTTGCGCCCATCTATACGGTAACGCCGGAAGGCACCATGGTGCTGCCGGTGCCGCAGGCTCTGACCCTGACCAGCATCGTCATCGGTGTTTCCGTGATTGCATTGATGCTGACCATGGTGATGTATATCTATCGTCACATGGGAGATATTGACGCCAGGAAATCGAGGTTGCTGAAAGGATAGGGCTTGGAATACTTAACGGTACACTCGCCGATTCTGATTGTGGCCATACCGCTGCTGGCGGCATTTATCACGCCACTTATCAGCCGTATAGGCAGCAGGATTCGCGATGGATTAAATGTCTCCCTGCTCGGCTTTGTCACTTTCCTGGTGGCCATCCTGGCCATAGATATCTATGCCAATGGCACCCGCGTCTATACCCTTGGCGCCTCGGTGCCGGAAATGGCCATCCCCGAAAACTATATGGTGCCGGTGCGCATTATGTTCCAGGTGGATGGCATCTCCATATTCATGGGTTTGACCACGACGGTGGTCACTCTGGCGGCGCTGATTTATTCCCTTCAGTTTCTGAAAGACCAGACCGGGCAGGATAGGTTCTACTCGCTGCTGATGCTCCTGTATGTGGGTATGATAGGGCTGGAATTCACCGGCGACATGTTCAACCTGTTCGTCTTCCTCGAGATACTGTCCATCGCCGGTGCCGGCCTTGCGTCGTACCGCACCAACTTGGCGGATGCTGTGGAGGGCGGTTTCAAGTACATTGTCATCTCTGCGGTCAGTGCCCTGCTGGTGCTCTTTGCCATCGGTATTCTGTACGGGCAGTACAATCTGCTGAGCATTGCGGCGCTGGCCAATACCATGCAGTTCAACACCCTTGACATGATCGCCCTGGCGATGCTGGCTATCGCCTTCGTCATGAAGCTGGCGGGCGTGCCCCTGCACATGTGGGCGCCGGATACATACGCCGTGGCGCCGGCAGGCATCACACCCATGATTTATACCTCCAGCGCCGCATCAATGTATGCTCTCTACCGGGTGACCTTCACTCTGTACGGCGGCCAGTTTGATACCACCGCCATAGGCTGGGTAGTCATCATTTTGGGTGTGCTCAGTATGTTCATCGGCGTCATGATGGCCATCCACCAGACGGATATCAAGCGTCTCATGGCTTACCACGCCATCTCACAGAGCGGTTACATGCTGCTCGGTGTGGGAGTGGGGCTGGCGGTGCTCACCGACCCCGTAGCGCTGGCCAACTACGGCAGAGACGCCATGAACGGTGGTATATTCCACATCATCAACAATGCCCTCTATAAGGGAATGCTTTTTCTCACCGCGGAAGCCATATTTTTCCGCATCGGGACGAGGGACCTGAACAGGATGGGCGGGCTGGCCCATAAAATGAAGTGGACGACTATTTTCTTCATCATCGGGGCGCTGGCCATTTCCGGAATTCCGCCGTTCAACGGCTTCGCCTCAAAGCTGCTGATATATGAATCGGTATTCCGGTTCAACCCGTTGCTTTCCATAATCGCCATGTTCGTGTCGCTGGTGACACTGGCTTCCTTCACCAAGGTATTTTATTCCGCCTTCACCGGCCCGGAAATGTCGGCATATAAAGAAGTGCGGGAAGTCCCCCCGTCCATGATAATCGGCATGGGCATAATGGTGGCCTGCATCCTCTTCTTCAGCATCTTCCCCGGCCTGGTGGTCCATACCATCGTGGCGCCGGCGACGGATGCCCTTATCGATCAGGCATCATATATAAACGGCGTTATGGGGGCCGTGCCCTGAATAGAAGAGAAAGGTAAATAGAGGTCAGGAGATAGGGAGTTGTCAGTTTTAACGTACGGGTACGCGGTCTGGAGCCCGATTATATGGCTGGTGGCGCTGCTGGTCCTGGCCGTCATTGCGCTCTATGTGAGAAGTCG
>CAYFVI010000124.1:0-1935 GCA_964346525.1 uncultured Dehalococcoidaceae bacterium | reverse complement strand
CATACCCGGGAACAGTAAGGCACACCATGCTCGGGGTCGCGCGAGCCCACACAGGAGATAAAAACCACCTCTCTGGGCGTTTTGGCGTCGGACGGGCGCAGTACCACCCCGGCGGTAGGCCCTCCGGGCGAAAGAATCCTTTCAAACTGAATCCCATCCAGAATATCCGGGTCCGGCTCGAATTCACTTATCCCCTTCCTAGGGGTGAGTTCAAAGCCGGTGGCCGCGACAATGGCGCCGACCTCATATTCCTCGTAACGGTCAACCATATCGTGGTCGATGGCCTGCCTTTCGCAGGCCGCCTCACAGTTGAGACACTCGCAGCAGCCGGCGCAGTTCAAGCAGCGCCTGGCCTCCGCAACGGCATTCTCTTCATCGAAGCCGAGTTCCACCTCGGAGAAGGAACCCGTTCTCTGCTTCAAGTCCAGCATGGGCATGGCTGCCCTTGACCTCGGCAATATTCCTTCCTTCGAGACCTCCTCGACCTTTTTCATCTGTTTCGGCCTTCCCTGACGCAGGTCGGCACCGCTTAAATAGCGGTCGATGCTTTCCGCAGCTTCATTGCCGGCGGCAATGGCACTGATAACGTCGGCAGGACCGGAGACCACATCGCCACCGGCGAAAATTCCAGCAATGTTCGTTTCAAATGTGATCGGGTCCGCCGATAGAGTATTCCCCTCGGTGTAAGCCAGCTCTTCGGGTAATCCAGCTTTATCCACCGCCTGCCCGATGGCGATAATGAGGTTATCAACATCCATAGCAAACTCCGAGCCTTTGACCGGTATCGGCCGCCTCCGTCCGCTGGCATCAGGTTCGCCCAGTTTCATGCGTATACATTCTATGCCGGTTAACTTACCAGCATGGCTCAAAACCTTTACCGGCGCCGCCAGTATCTGGAGCTTTATCCCCTCTTTTTCCGCCTCATCGACCTCACCGGCGATGGCCGGCATCTCATCCTGGGAACGACGATATAAAATGGTGACCTCCTCAGCGCCGAGACGACGGGCAACTCTGGCGGCATCCACCGCCGCATTGCCCCCGCCGATGACCGCCACCCGATTGCCCAGACTGATTTTATCACCCGAACCTGCTCTCTTTAAGAAATCCAGGGCGTGAATAACACCCGATGTGTCTTCACCGGAAAGGCCCATCTTCTGGCTTATCCAGGCGCCCGTGCCCAAGAAAACCGCCTTGTATCCATCGGCGAAGAGCTTGCCCGGGCCTTCCACCCGGCTGTTCGTCTTGATTTCCACGCCGAGCTCTCTGATATAATCGATCTCGCTATCAAGCACATTTTTCGGCAGACGGTATTCCGGAATTCCATAGCGCAGCAGGCCACCGGCCACAGGCATGGCCTCGAATACGGTCACTGCATATCCCCTCCTAGTCAGGTCATAGGCGCAGGCCAGACCTGCCGGCCCGGAGCCGACGACCGCCACCTTCTCCGGCCTCGTCTTTTCCACCGGAATCGCCTTCTCCCGACCTTTTTCCAGCTCGTAATCGGCGATGAATCGCTTCAGGGCGCGGATGGCCATGGCCTGGTCAACGGCCTTGCGTTCGCAGTCCGTCTCACAGGGGTGAGTGCACACCCGCCCCATTACCCCGGCGAAGGGCATTGTGCGGCGCACCACCTCCAGCGCTTCCCGGTATTTTCCCTGCGAGATAAGAGCAATATAGCCCTGCGCGTTAACGCCCGCCGGGCAGGCAATTCGACACGGTGAGATACCTCTCTTTTCTACGGTGAAGATAGCGGGCACTGCCTGACCGAAGGGTTTATATATTGCTTTTTGCGCCGCTACTCCGCGCTCGTACTCGCTGTATACTTCCACCGGGCATACCGGAGAACACTCGCCGCATCCGGTGCACTTATCCCTTTCCACATAGGAAGCCTTTCTTCTAACGCGGACGGAGAAATTGCCTATCTGACCGGAGACC
>CAYFVI010000123.1:0-2859 GCA_964346525.1 uncultured Dehalococcoidaceae bacterium | reverse complement strand
CCTGGAAGACGATTTCCAGCCGCTCGTTTATAAGTGAAACATTTATAATTAGAAAGAATACGCTAGCAATGGATATCGGGTTGGAGCAGCTCTAGCCCCAAATTAAAAAATATAGCCCTTGAATTCCAGTGCGTTCACTATATATGGAGGACGGTTATTATGAAGCTGAAGGACAAGGTTGCGGTGATTACGGGAGGTGGTTCGGGTATAGGGCTGGCCATTACCCAGGCTTTTGACGCCGAGGGTGCCATTGTGGTCATCGCAGCGCGGACGGCACCCAGGCTTATGGAGGTTGCGGATAACATCAATTCACACGGAGGTAGAGCCAAGGCTATACCGGCCGATGTCAGCGACGAGGACCAGGTCAGGCAAATGGTGGCTCAGACTCTGGCCGAATACGGACAGATAGACGTACTGGTCAATAACGCCGGCATGGCCGGACCCACCGCCCGGATAGTCGATATGGAGCTGGATAAATGGAACGAGGTACTGGCCGTGAACCTGACCAGCATGATGCTCTGTTCCAGGGAAGTATTGAAAGGCATGATTCCACGCAAGAGCGGCAATATTATAAATATGAGTTCAGTGGGTGGGATGTCCGGTTTCCCCATGAGAAGCCCGTACTGCGTGTCCAAGATGGGTGTGATTGCTTTCACCGAGACCATGGCCATCGAGGCGGGAGAATACAATATCCGCGTGAACTGTATCAGTCCTGCGGCCGTCAGGGGCGACCGTATCCTTAACGCAGCCAAAGCCAAGGCAGAAGCCCTCGGGGTGGACCGAGAGGAAGTGCTGGCACGGTTAATCAAGGACTTCTCGCTCAAGAGGCTTATTGAGCCGGCGGAAGTGGCGGCGGCGGCCGTTTTCCTGGCCTCGGATGAATCGAGCGCGATAACGGGCCATACGCTGGCGGTAAACTGCGGACTGCATATTTCGCATTACTAAAAGACTCTGTACACAATGATAACCGTTTTGGGGTGGCGCGATGAACAATAAAAAGCTTATCACCATGGGAGAACAGTTTGGACGCCGTTCTTGGGCAGAACCCTGGAAGATTAAAATGGTTGAACCAATACGAATGACCAACCCACAGGAGCGGCAAGATGCTCTGGAAGAAGCAGGTTATAACACTTTTCTTCTGCGCTCTGAGGATGTATACATTGACCTGCTTACTGACAGTGGCACCGGCGCCATGAGCGACCGACAGTGGGCTGGCATTATGTTGGGTGACGAGGCTTACGCTGGCAGCCGGAACTTTTTTCACCTGGAAGAGGCTGTCCAGAAGTACTACGGCTATCGTTACTTGGTGCCCACCCATCAAGGACGCGGTGCTGAACATCTGCTTAGCCAGGCATTAATAAAGCCCGGCCAGTATGTGCCCGGCAATATGTACTTCACCACCACCAGACTGCATCAAGAACTGGCCGGAGGGACATTTGTCGATGTAATCATTGATGAGGCGCATGACCCGGCTAATCTTCACCCTTTCAAGGGCAATGTAGACCTGGGCAAATTAGAGACATTAATAAAGCGGGTGGGGGCGGAGAATATTCCTTATATCAGCTTGGCAGGAACCGTGAATATGGCAGGAGGTCAGCCGGTGAGTATGGCCAACGTACAGGCACTACGAGCGCTTTGTGACTGCTATGGCATCCCCATCTACCTCGACGCCACCCGCATGGTAGAGAATGCTTTCTTTATCCAGGAGCGTGAAGAGGGGTATAAGGAAAAATCGATTGCTGCCATTCTCAAAGAATTCTGCAGCTTTACTGATGGTGCCTGGATGAGTGCCAAGAAAGACAATCTGGTCAACATCGGTGGCTGGCTGGCGGTTAACGACCACGACCTCTTCGACGCACTGCGCAATATGGTGGTGATATACGAAGGACTTCATACGTATGGCGGAATGGCTGGACGTGATATGGAAGCCTTGGCCATCGGTATTACAGAAGCGGTGAATGATGACCACGTACGTTCCCGTGTGGAACAGGTCCGCTACCTGGGCAACCTGTTGACCAACTGGGACATTCCAATCGTGAAGCCGGTAGGAGGTCATGCCATCTTCTTGGATGCCAGAGGCTTCTATCCTCATATCCCTCAGGACCAGTTCCCTGCCCAAACCCTGGCCGCAGGACTATACCTAGACTCGGGTATTCGAGGTATGGAAAGAGGCATTGTTAGTGCCGGGCGTAACCCTGAGACCGGCGACCACCGCTATCCTGCTCTGGAGTTGACTCGTCTGGCGATTCCCCGCCGGGTTTACACCCAGGCCCATATGGACGTTGTCGCCGAGGCGGTTAAGGCTATATATGATGTCCGCGAACGGACAGGGGGTTTGAAGATGGTGTACGAACCGAAATACCTCCGGTTCTTCCAGGCGCGTTTTGAGCGGGTAACTTGAGGCTAGAAATCAATTAACAAGGAAAATACTCGGCTTCTTTAAATGTCTTTTTATTGATTGACTCGAATTATGAAGTGAGGAGGCATCCAGGCGATGAAACAGAGCGAGCGCAAAATTATACGTACGACAACGTGGTCCGCGGGACCGGGCTGCCATGGCGGCTGCGGTGTGCTGGCACATATAGAGGACGGCAAACTGGTTAAAATCGAGGGCGACCCGGAGCACCCCTGGAATCAGGGACGCCTCTGTTCCCGGTGTCTGGCCATGACCCAATACGTTAATCATCCCAACCGTTTAAGGCGTCCTCTCAAGAGAGTGGGAGAGCGCGGGGAAGGCAAGTGGCAGGAGATTTCCTGGGACGAAGCCTTTGACCTGATTGAGAGAAAAATGAAAAAAATCCGGGAAGAATCCGGGCCGGAGAGCGTTGTTTTCACCATGGGCACCGGCCGTGATATCGG
>CAYFVI010000122.1:0-2426 GCA_964346525.1 uncultured Dehalococcoidaceae bacterium | reverse complement strand
CAGTGCCTGAGCTTGGCGTTTATGCCTTCATCGATATTCAAACGCTGGCAGATACGGTTAATCCGGTTGCTTACCTCTTCGAAGCTACTGGTAGTCTCGCAGATATTGTTTTCCGTTATTTGCGTGTCAGCCATGCTCCATCACCTCAATTGAATAATATATCACCCCCAACGCTGTCACACAATAGCCCATCCGGTTATTTTCATCCAGATAATTATGATAGTGAGGTGGCAAATGGCAAGAATGATTATGTCTACTAAAATTCAAGGGGAGCATCGCTGTTCTTTTTCTTGAGGACAAGCGTTTCAGCTGATATCTATGACACCCAGATAGTTAAGTATAAATGAGATACTGACCAGCAACAACACCGCCAGCACTATCTTTTTGACCGCCAGCTCCGGCAACCACCTCAACAGCCTCACCCCGAGTCTGGTACCAGCGTAACCTATGACGAAGAGCACCGGAATGAACCAGTAATACTGCGAATCGAGAGAGCCTCGCACCACATAGGTCGTGCAGCGCGCGATATCAGTAACCAGAGCAATAGCCGCCGAGGTGGCGATATACATTTCTTTCCTGATATCTGTGGATATGAGGAAGGCGCCGCGGATTGCGCCACCGAGTCCAATGAGGCCAGCAGTGAACCCAGATATCAACCCTCCGGTTACCAGCACATATTCTCTTTCGGGCAATGTCCGGGTTGGGTTGATGAACGTATACACGGCGAAAAAGATGAGAAACAGGCCGATGCCAAGCCCAATGGCCTCTGGCGCTACAATGTCCAGAAGGTACGCCCCCACGATTGCGGTTATAACCGTCGGTATCCCGTACCAGAGCATCAACCGGACATTAACTGCCTGTCTCAATTGAATCAGTTTAAAAAGGTTGCTGAACCCGTGGAAAAAAGCTATCAGAATGATCGCCTGTTTGAATCAGATTATCCAGGAAAGGAAGGGAATAGTCATGGTTGC
Organism: uncultured Dehalococcoidaceae bacterium; assembly: GCA_964346525.1. Classification (GTDB taxonomy): domain Bacteria; phylum Chloroflexota; class Dehalococcoidia; order Dehalococcoidales; family RBG-16-60-22; genus E44-bin89. The sequence continues at coordinate 1,455 of CAYFVI010000122.1, read as the reverse complement.
CGAACCGAATCCGGCAACGCTGGCTACGGCCGCAGCGGCAAATGCGACAACAAAGAAAGCAATCGTGGTCAACACTTCTTACTCGAAATTAACCTGAGATAATATATCGCATCATAGCAGGTTACCCATCAAGGAGTGGCGTCAGGCCCAACTTCCTGAAGGGGTTTTTCCAGACCGATTCTCTGGTAAAATCTCTCCGGTATCAATTCCGGCTTCTTGTAGAAGTAAAGTCGGCACGGAACATTCGGGTCGGGGTTATATTCGGCCAGTCTGGTGGGAGTTCCGGTGGCCTCCATGGGCATAAGCTCGGACCAGTGACAGCAATGGACACAGTAATAAGGTACGTCCTTCATATACCAGGACCACGGGTACGCTTTTTTCGTCTTGCCCAGGTGGAAAGGTGCCCCGGTCCTCGGCGGAGTCCGGTCCAGTTCACCCTTCCGTCTCATCCTGCCACCACTGCCGCAGGGGTCGCATTCTATCACATATCTATCTTCCTCTTCCCACACTCTGATGGTCCCCGTCTCTCCCGGCCCGGAGCGGTGAGCCCTCATCTGCTCGGTATACCATTGCACCCGCTGTTTCACCGTTTTCAGACCCTTGAGCTGGTCAAAGAAGGCCAGCGAAATCTTTTCGTTCGTGTATCTGAGCACCTCGGGGAGCTTCTCCTCACCACATTCCTCACTTATCCAGGTCAGAAAGGCATAGGACCAGTCACAGTAGACATCATGAATTCCCTTGACTTCGTGCTGAACATAGTCGATCAACTCCAGGGCCGTTTCTTTGTCGCCCGCCTTAACGGCATCCCGCAGCCTGTCGTAAGTACTGATGCCCAGTTCCTCAACCGGCTCATCCACACGCAGTAACCTTCCCAGCGGCTCGCGAGTTAGTTTTAACATGGCTTGCCTCCTTCATTTCCAGATATGTCGCCTATTCTCTTCTTCCTGAAAACACCAGCTATCAGCTATTATTGTAACACGACCGCTATAATCCGAGGAAACAATTGCTTCTTTGGCGACTCAATGCTAAAATCTCCCCATCTTCAAAACACAGAAATGCAAATTCATGTTTTAAAGGAGCCATCAGAATGAAATTGGAAGGGAAGAAGGCAATCGTTACCGGCAGTTGTACCGGCATCGGGAAAGCCATCGCGCTGGAGTTTGCCAATGCCGGCGCTGATATCGTCGTCTGCAGTCGTAATATTCAGAATATCGAAAAGGTCCGCGATGAGATAATAGCTCTGGGAAGAAGCTCACTGGCGATACCCACGGACGTGCGGGTCAAGGAACAGGTAGACAATATGGTACAAAAAGTAATAGATGAATTCGGACGCATCGACATCCTGGTGAATAACGCCGGAATCAACCGTCCCACGCCGGTGCTTGATTTAACCGAAGATACCTGGAACCTTATATTTGATACGAACCTCAAAGGCCTCTTCTTCTGCACCCAGGC
>CAYFVI010000121.1:0-5700 GCA_964346525.1 uncultured Dehalococcoidaceae bacterium | reverse complement strand
GAAATCGATGCCTTTCTCGCCCACGGCATACCGGTGGCGGAGAAACCTAGTGATATACCGCGGCTGCTGCAGGGAGGATAAGTAATACCGATGCCGACCACGGAGATTACGCCGCATATTTTCCTTATTTTCGGCGCGCTGGGTGACCTGGCACGTCGTAAGCTGCTCCCCGCCCTCTACCACCTCTCCAGCAAAGGAGAGTTGGGGGATGGTTACTTTATTGTCGGCGTTGATGTTGATAAAAAACTCGATGATAAGGGCTTCCGCTCCCAGGCACGCCAGATGCTGGCCGATGCCTGCTTGCCCGTTGATGCTAAGACATCTAAATGGTGCGACCAGCGCCTTTATTACCACTGTATCGGTCCGGGGAGCCGGTCGGATTACGGGAAGCTGGCGGCAAAGGTCGAGGCCCTGGAAAAAGAATGCGGACTGCCGGGAAATCGGGTGCTCTACCTGGCCCTCCCTTCTGACATCGTGCCAGCTACGGTGACCGGGCTCGGCGGAACTGGCCTGAACCGGGGTCGGGGCTGGACTCGGCTAGTACTGGAGAAACCCTTCGGATGGGACCTGGCCTCCGCACAGGAGCTCAATGGCCAGGTGCACCGCTATTTTGATGAATCGCAGATATACCGCACCGACCACTTTTTGGGCAAGGAGACGGTGCAGAACCTGCTGGTATTCCGCTTTGCCAATACCTTCTTTGAACATCTGTGGAACCGCGACCACGTGGACAACATCCAGATTACGGTGGCGGAAAGCCTGGGAATCGAAAAACGAGTTGCCTACTATGAACGCGCCGGTGCCCTGCGCGATATGGTGCAGAACCACCTGACCCAGCTCCTGGCACTGGTGGCGATGGAAGCACCAGCCACCTTTGAGGCCAGCGCCATACGCAACGGAAAAATCAAGGTGCTCCATCAGATTGCTCCCATCAGTCCAGCAGATGTGGTTCTGGGACAATATGTCGGCGGGAAAATAGATGGACAGGATACGGTCGGTTACCGTGAGGAGACAGGCGTCTCGCCGGATTCCAGCACGGAAACTTTCGCGGCGCTGAAAATTGACATCCCCAACCGGCGCTGGAAAGGGGTACCGTTTTACCTCCGCACCGGCAAGCGCATGGCACTGCGCTGCACGCAGATAGCCATTACCTTTCACTGCGCCCCCGTCTCCATCTTCCATCCCTTTGAGGAAACATGCGGTATCAGGCCAAACGTCCTCGTCATCACCCTTCAGCCCGACGAGGGATTCGACCTCCATTTCCAGGTAAAGAACCCCGGACAACCTTTTAAGATGACCACCCATCCACTCCATTTTCGCTACGCTGGGGCTTTCGGCACCCTCCCTGACGCCTACGAGACCATTATCCTCGATGTTATTCTGGGCGACCAGACGCTGTTCGTCTGCGACAATGAGGTGGAAACTGCCTGGCGTCTCTACGATGGCCTGCTCAAAGCCGAAATCCCGGTTCACCCCTACCCGGCGGGCAGCTGGGGCCCAGACCAGATGAAGTCGCTCTTCGACGGCTGGATGAACCGGGGAGCATAGCCATTCCGAATTAAAACTAGTCCTGTAATGTGATATAATATATGGTTGCGGGAATGGCGGTTAAGACGGTAGCTACCAATCGCAAGGCATACCATAACTACCACATCGGGGAGAGTCTGGAGGCGGGCATCGCCCTTACCGGCACTGAGATAAAATCGATACGGGAAGGGAGGGTGAGCTTGGGAGATGCCTATGTCCGGCCCGAGAAGGGTGAGCTGTGGCTGCTGAACGCGCATATCGCGCGCTACGAAGCTGGGAGCTACATGAGCCATGAGCCCAAAAGACCGCGACGGCTTCTCCTGCACCGCAAGCAGATAGATGGCCTGGCCAGCGAGGTAGCCGAGAAGGGCCTTACTCTGGTGCCAACGAAGCTGTACCTGAAAGACAGCCGGGCCAAGGTGGCCATTGCCCTGGCCAAAGGCAAGAAGCTTTACGATAAGCGTGAGACCATCGCCCGGCGCGAGATGGAAAGGGAAATCGGACGGGCGGTGAAGAGACACAAACGCTAAAGGAGGGTTAAAAAGTTCGCCGCAGCCAGTGGGGACGCGTGGTTTCGACAGGGGAAGTAGGCTACAGAGTTGCAGGCTGAGGTGCCATCACCCTCATAAAACAGGTGGCAAAAAATTAAACGGCGAACCTGAAGTCGTTTACGCAGCTTAAAACATAGCTGCACATCCAGCCTGACCTCTCCTCAACGGGTCGGGATTGGGTGACGCAAAGTTGGGGTGCTGCTGCCGGATGTCGATAAAGGCAGCCTAAGAAAAATCGGCTGGTCTGGCTGGACTCGGTCAGCAGAGGTCAGTCGGGTGAGAACAAAGAGTTGACTAAGCCTGTAGCATACTCTGGGTCGCTTCTTCTGGACGGGGAGTTCGACTCTCCCCCGTCTCCACCATAGCATAATCAGGCTCCTGAGCAATTCCGGAGCCTTTTTCTTTTTGTTTTGCGCTGGGTCTGAATATGATAACCTTGTTACCAGGTACGTGCTTAAGCGACTCGAACAGGTTATAGAATGGTGGCTTCGGCTGGATGCTGACGATCGAACGTGATGCCGCCAAATCGATATATACGGCTTCAATCATGCCGGATAATAGTCTATGCTTCTCATCGTCGGTAGCCTTATTCCAAATTAGCTCTAAACTCTCCAGTAGTTCACTTGCACGTAAAGCGGAATCTTCCTCAGGAATAACCAGCGAGCTAAGGGCATCTTGTAGAAGCTTGCGCTGGATGTAGTACTCCCCTTCGTCGATAACCCCATCGATGTATGACCTGCCAAGCCGTCGCAGTTTTTCCTCAGTTTGCTTTCTTTGTTTAAGAATACTTTCCCGTTCGGATACAATTGATATCTTTTCTATTATTTTCTCTCGCCAAGCAGGTTCAAGAACCAAAGATTTGATTATGTTGTCTACCTGTGCTTCGATAGAATCACATCGAACCGACTTTCCACTGCCCGGACAGTTGCAATTGCCATGAGCACCTTTCTGCTCCCTGTAATAACTGTATCCGCTTCTTGAAGTCTCTGACCATAAAGGATACCCGCAGTATATGCACCTAGCCAAGCCTTTAAGCAAGTATAACCGATAACTCCTAGAGAAGGTCTTGCTCCTCCCTTTAGCTACCCTGAGCCTCCCCTGTACCGAATTAAACAGACCTTCATCTATAATGGCCTCATGAGCACCATTATATAGATGCCCTTTGTATTTAACCTTTCCGATGAAAAAGGGATTGTGCGGCAGCCAGCGGACAGAATAGAGGTTAAATGGCCTTGGCCCGAAAGCATTTTCTCCATTCCCGTCTTTCAGTTGGTGTTTATTCCTAGTGCGGAATCCCTGCCCATTGAGCCATGCGGCCAGTCCTGATAGAGTCCATTCCCCGCTGGAGTAGAGCTGGAAAATCTTTTTAACCGCCTCGGCTTCGGTAGGTACGATGTATATGTGCCCCTCTTTCTCGGCCGGATTCTCTTTATCATGACGCCTATAGCCAAATGTGATATCGCCATTGGGGAGTCCGTTTATAACTCGTTCTTTCATCCCCTTGGTCGTATGTTTGGCAAGCGAGTCGCTGAAATACTGGGCGAAGGCTCCCAGCATGGCAATGAATAATTTTCCTTCTGGTGTAGAGTAGTCGATGTTTTCGGTGATGGAAGAAAAAGCTATTCCCTCGTCCGCTAACCGCCTGAAACTTTCCAAAGCGAATGCTAGATTCAGGCTCCAGCGGTCAAGCGAGTGGGCTACTACCACGTCAAAACGGCCGGTCTTACAATCCTCTAGCAACCTGCGAAATTGGGGACGCTTGTCTATAGAGTCGGGGCGTGCCGATTTCCCTTCTTCTTTATAAACCCCCTGTACCCGCCAGCACTTCTTAGCACAATACTACTCAAACTCCCGTAATTGTGAGGGAATTGACCATGTATCAACTTTACTTTCAGATGAAACCCTAGCATACAAAACGGCTCTCATCGTCGGTTCTCCTTCTGTTCCTGAGTATCATCCTCATTATCATCGTGTCCAGTATTTTTAGTCAACCTCACCGCTATGCTGGCAACCAAGGAGAAAAATTCGTCCAGTGCCGCCTCGCTACAATCAGTTTCCCGGAATTCCTCGACTTGGCGTGAATATTCCCAGTCCACCTAAATGCTCGCTCCCTGATTCAATCCCGCTGATGTCATCTATCATTCTTCTATCAATGCTATATTATGAAGCTCTGCTTTCACTTTGCAGCCAAATCGGTTCCTCTTTGGCCCAATGGATGGGAGCTTAAGTAAATACCTTCCTCAAAGGTAACTATGTAGTGTTTTGTTCAATTAGTTATATTGTATTCGTGTTATTATCTCCAGTTCTTCGATTCTGGAGCTTTCTCCATGGCACGGAACGGTTTAACTTCAGTAACAACTACATTGTGTGTGCCCTCGCGTCTGGTTAGTTTACCCTTCACCACCAGGAATGGCGACCTGAATTCGTACTCCTGACGCTCATAGACTTGGGGAAAGACCATCAAGGGAATGAGGCCATACTCGTCCTCGAGGGTCATAAAGACAACTTTGCCGTGAGGCCTCTGCCGGCGGATTACCAGGCCGGCAGTGGTTACCTCGGCACCGTCGCTCAGCCCGCTTATGTCCCGACTAGTACAAAAGCCGCCGTTGAAACGCGAGCGCAGCCTGGCCATGACGTGTCCGTCAGGAAAAAGGCTGAGCACGCCGTACTCCTCCTTCATTTTCTCCCACTCTCCGGGCGCCTGCAGTTCTACCATGTCCTGCTCAACGGGAAGCGGCAGAGACAGCTGGGAGTTTACCGGCCGATACCTGAGGCCAATCTCCCACTTGGCTTTCCTCCGGTTGGCCTCAAGGCTGTCGAACGCGCCGGCACCAGCCAGATTAAGGGCCACTTCCTCAAGTATGCCGACCCGTTCCAGAAAATCGCCGATGCTCCTGAAAGCTCCTCGCTTTTCTTTTCCTTGTTCTATCGACCTGGCGGAGGCTTCCCCCAGTCCCAGAACATTCAGAAAGCCCAGGCGCAGCCTGCCGTCTTCGATGGTGCATTTGGCTTTGCTACGGTTGACATCGGGGTTCAGCACCTGTATGCCGTGCCTCCTGGCATCCTGCTTCAGCGTTTCCAGGTTATAGAATCCCATCGGCTGCTGATTGAAAATAGCGACAAAGAACTCCAAGGGGTAATGCAACTTCAGCCATGCCGCCTGGTAGGCAGTAACCCCGAAGGCGAAGGCATGGGACTCGGGGAACATGTAGAGGCCATTGAACTTTTTAAAGACTTTTTCCGCGACATCTTCGCTGACGCCGTTGCTCCGGGCTCCTTCAAGGAATTTACGCCGGTATTGCTCTATGAGTTCTCTGTTATGCTTTCTGCCGAAAGAACGTCTCATGCGATCGGCCTCACTAGGGGCGAAGCTCGCAACATCTATCGCCAACTGGTTTACCTGGTCCTGAAACAATACCACACCCAGCGTACGTTCAAGGGCACGTTCCTCGAGGGGATGATCAAAGGCCACCGGTTTTTTACCGCTGCGCCTGGCCAAGTATTCCTGGACACCATTGTTGATGCCCACGCCAGGCCTTACTGCGCCCACCTCGTGGGCCATGTCAAGCAGGTTCCTGGGCCTGAGGCGGGTTATGGTCTGCATCTGCGCCGAAGACTCCAC
>CAYFVI010000120.1:0-6902 GCA_964346525.1 uncultured Dehalococcoidaceae bacterium | reverse complement strand
CGATTGATGGGCGCTTCATCAAAGTTAAGCTCCTGGTATTCCTCTTCCTGCCAGCCGGAGGTAGATATATGCTGGTGAAAATATCCTTGCGGATACATGAACCCGACAGCCACCATCGGCAGCCCTATATCGCTGGCTTCTTTACAGATATCGCCGGCCAGAACTCCCAATCCACCGGCATAGATGGGCAAAGAGTTGTGGATGGCATATTCCATGGAGAAATAAGCCACCGGCCCAGAGAGCAGGTCCGGGTAATTAGTATGCAACCAGGTGTGGTCAACGGGAGACATCGCCCCATCGTAGGCGGCCATAACCGAGTCATAAAGAGTAAGAAATGTAGGGTCGCTTGCCACCCGAGACAGTCGTTCCGGACTGAGCCAGGAGAGCTGTTTTACCGGATTGTGCTCGCTTTCCTTCCAGAGCGGGTAATCTAGGGCCCGGAATAGCTGACGGGCTTGATTGTTCCAGCTCCACCACAGATTGCTGGCCAGTTCACCGAGCCGCCCGATACGCTCCGGAATCTGAAGAACACTCAAAAAAGGCTATCCCCTGACATGATGATATACTTGGCTAGATTATACCAGATGCGCCGTAAAAAGCTAAATTTCAAACAAGGCAGCAATCTGTCCCGTTCGGTGCTTGGGCCATAAATAGTCTTCCTCTAATTTACCGAAACGGGCAAATGTGATTCTATTTATGCCTAGGTCTTTGGTTTAACTATGTAATACCAGGCGATGCCCGAGCCCATCAGAATTGCCGTGAAGACCAGACACATGACGCCGCACCAGCGAATGTCCGTAGGCTGATCTGCTGTGCCGGTAGCTGACCAAATCAGGCACAATATGCCGCACCACAGCACAATATAACCCGCGGCTATAAGGATGGCGCTGATGCCGCCCTTCATAACATCTCCGACACCGTTCATCTTACCCTCCTTCTTTCATTACACATTTCAGCATGGCAGGCATAAAGTTTATTTTCGGTAAAGGTACTCACCGTAAGTAGTCGGGCCATTAAAATTCAATTATGCAACCGAAATATTTTTGAGAATACTATCGCATCCTGCCCTTTTGTTTGTGCATATGCTTTAGAGGATTTCCAGGAAGAGCTGTTCTGTCGCCAGGGAGCTTTCTAGAACCAGCCCACAGGCACCGGTTTTTTATAAACTCTCCAGGCATAAAGCGCGGCCAGCACGATGAAGCCCAGAGCGAGATAGAAATTATAGAAGAAGGTCGCCTGCAGCCCCATGATAAGCGCCGTCAGCACCAGGAAAAGACAGATGCCGGCGAACTTCTTTCTACGTGAACGCAGAGCCGTAATCTGTGGGGCCAGCCCCTGAGGGACAGGCGCATCAGGTTTCACCTTCTCCATCAGTACCTCGATGCGCGGCTGAAGAGAAAAGTGGATGTAGGCAAGCAGGCTGGCTAAAATCGCCAGCGCCACCCACTTGATAATGAGGGTGGGGTCGGTAAACAGGGCAAACCAGCTTCTCCCGGTCACGTAAACCAAGCCAAGGCCGCTGGCCAGCATGGTGCCCTGAAAGACAAAGCACCTCACCGAGTTATTGCGGACAATGTTCTCCATGTAGCGGTCAGTGTAGTAGCCCAGGGGAGCGCCGAAACGAGCGCGCTCATTGACTATAATAAGCATGTAGAACGGGGCTGCCATAAGCAGTGTTGAGAGAAGATGAACAATCAGAAGAAAAGCTCTCCATTCCATTGTCTTTTACCTCTTAATTTTTACAACGTATTACAAGGTTATGGAGAGTAGTCTACAGTCTCCCCGGCTCATTGTCTACGGGATAAATAACCTGTTTCCTGCCCATTTAATGCTTGTCTATTAGGGGCAATTGCCCGTGCCCGAATTATTAATTTCGGACCTACCCCCGCTGCCAAGCAATAAAGATAATACAGCATGAGCCCTTACCAAAGATTAAGGGCTTTATTTCTATATTAGCGCATATCGGAAAGTGGCGTTGGGACCATGAGCCGGACCTCTTCGTAGGCAATGAGCGCACGTAGATGCTCAGAAGCCCTGGCGAATTCGGGGCTTTTAGCTCTCGCTTCATTGAAGCGCTGCATATGAGTAAGGTCTTCATAAGCCCATAGGTCAACAACTTCATCCAGCGTGCCTATCGTTGTCGTCCACTGCGCTACCAGCTTTCTGCCCAGCTTATTGGATGCCGGCAGATACTCCTTCTCAAATACCTCCATTAGCTCCTTCATCTTGCCAGGTACGACTCTCAGCGATGCTTCAAGGTAAATCATATACACCCTCCTCTTTCTTGGATATTCTCTCAATTGTTGACTGTAATTCAGGACTTCTCGAAGAAATCTGCGTTTCCTCTCCCAGGTTTAATTCCGGTTAGAGTAAGCGAGCTATTTCTCTTTTGGCGGTTGCATCAGCTCAAATGAGATGCCGTCCGGCCCTCTGAGGAAGCAGACGCCCCAGCCCGGACCAGCCACGCTGGTGCCGCCCCAGTACGGCGGACTGACGAACTTCACCCCTCTGGCGCTGAGGTCATCGTACATCTTCTGGATGTCATCAACCACGAAAGAGATGTGGGGTACGCCGGGATTGCATGTCCTGAGGTCAAGTTTCGCGCCTCTGGGATTCAGGTATTCGATCACCTCAATGTTATTGCCGCCCGGGACTTTCACTACGGCCATTCGCAGCGAAGCGCCCTTAATGCCCAGAATAGTCTCCGGACGCTCTCCGCTGGCCTCCCGCGGTTCCGTTGTTTCCAGCCTGAGCAAATCGCGGAAAAAGTGCAAGGCTTCATCCAGATTGCTGACCGTTAGACCAAAATGCTGTACATAATTTACCATTTTTACCTCCTATCCTTTTCTCCTGGCACGCCGCTTCGGCTCTTTCGGCGGCAGCGAGCGAGTGTATTTATAAGCGCGTTCCAGCCATTTCCGAAACTCCGTCTCATTCCTGCACAGCGCCTCAGGCAGGGCGATATACTCTTTCATAAACCGGCCCGGCATCGGCTGGAATGGTCTCACCTGAGCGTGCGCGGCAACGATTTCCTCACGGTCCGATTCGGAAAGGCGCAGGATGATGGTGCGCTGATGGACACCGGCGAACATGTTATTGTTGATGAAGAAGGTCGGTGAGCCGAACATGAACTTCCGGTCGCAGTTGTATTCCGCCAGCGATTTCTCCAGCAACGCTATCAGCTCTCTATCGGCTTTTTCCCAGGTCATACCCTCCTCCTTCAGGTAAAATCGGCAAGGGAGCTAGCAGCCGAGGCTGCTCAGGTAATTCTAATCTGAATATAGTATAATAGGCAAGAGGGCAACGGGCGGCACTGCCACCGCGCAATACCCGCAGGAAAGGAGCCGAATAAATAATGAAGACTTACCGCATCAGGCCTCTTCTGCTGACCAGGATGGAGATAGACCTGGGGATTCTCCTCTATCGCCACCGATACGGGGAAAAGTTCATGTCCCCTGCCTACTGCTGGTACATCGAGGATGCCGACCAGCATATCCTCGTCGATACCAGCACCGACGCCGACCTGGCAACCAGCTACCGTGGTTTTCCCGCGGAAAAAGTCATGTCTTTTGAGGAGGCGCTGGCCGGACTGGGCATAAAGCCGGATGATATCGACCTGGTCATACAGACCCACCTCCACTGGGACCATTGCGCCAATACCGCCAAGTGTACCAACGCCAGAGTTCTGGTGAACGAAACCGAACTGCACTTCGCTTTTTCTCCCCATCCCCTCACCGGCCTCAGCTACCGGACAGACCTCCTCAAGGGCCTCGATTTCGTGCCCATTGACGGCTACCATGAAGTCGCCCCCGGGATTGAAGTGATACCCGCCCCCGGCCATTCGCCGGGAACGATGGCCGTCGCCATCAATACCGAGAGGGGCAAGGCCATAATTACCGGTTTCTGCTGCGTGAGGGAGAATTTCTATCCCCCGGAGGAGCTGAAAAAGCTAATGCCCATAATCACGCCCGGGACACATACCGATATTCTGGCCGCCTACGAGAGCACCCTGCGCATCAAGGAGCTGGCCGATATATTGATTCCCATTCATGACCCATCTTTTGCTGACGTTCCCGGCATCCCCTAAAGAGCATCAAGCTTCAGGGCAAGGAGCAAGGCAGGTCAAATGAAAGGCGCTGTACACAGGCTTGAACCACGTATTTACTACTACACCTTTGGACCCAATGAACCAGCGCTGACGGTAAAGAGCGGCGATACCGTCGTGGCGCGGACGCGCGATGCCGGTGGTTTCGATGAGAAAATGGCGCCGATGCCGGAAGAAATGAAACAGCGCAGCGCCACGACGATTCTCTGCGAGCGGAACCCACAGGTCGGCCCGGTCTATATCGAGGGAGCTGAGCCCGGCGACATTCTGGCGGCCACCATCCAGCAGATAAAGCTCAACCGCGATTACGCTTGGTCTAGGCACCGTTCCTATTTCGGAAGCCTTACCGGAGAAGCCCCGGGCAAGCAATTGTTCCTCAACGACCCGGTACCGGAGGCCAAATTCGAATGGCAGCTCGACTTAGCCAAAAACATCGGCATTCTGGAACTGAAATCGAGCCGGCGGAAACGGATCGAAATACCGCTGCACCCGTTTCTTGGCTCCATCGGCGTTGCCCCTCGCTTCGGCCGTATTGAGACCTCGCTCGTGCCCGGCGAGTTCGGCGGCAATATGGACTGCATCGAGACCCGGGAGGGCACGGTACTTTACCTGCCGGTCTGGGTGCGGGGCGCTTACTTCTCCTTCGGCGATGTCCACGCTGCCCAGGGCGATGGCGAGCTCTGCGGCGTGGCGCTGGAGACCACCGCCGAGGTTACAGTAAAGCTGGACGTGGTGAAAGGCAAGAGCATTGAATGGCCCCGACTTGAGGACGAGACGCATATTATGACCGCGGGCAGCGGCCAGCCGCTGATGGACTGCGTACGCATTGCCACGGTGGAACTGGTCAAATGGCTGGTCGATGACTACGGGTTCGAGAAGTGGGAGGCCTTCCAGGTTATCTCTCAGACGGGCACGATGCGCATCGGCAATGTCGTCGACCCGAACTATACTGTGGTCGCCAAATTCCCGAAGAGATACTTACCTGATTAGGTTCCAGTCCGTAAAGGCCGGCTTGACAAGGCAACAGGCGAGGGAATAGGATTGTTTAGTCTGCACCAGAACCTTCTAAGGAGGTAAGGCTTTAGCGATGGTTGCCAGAACAGATTACTCCCCGGAATTAATCAAGAAACTGGAGGACATGGCCAGACAGCTCCGCATTGACGTTGTTGAGATGATACACTGCCGGGGCCAGGGGCATCCGGGAGGCTCTCTCTCGCCGGCGGAAATCATGTCCGTCCTCTTTTTCCATCACCTGCGCCTAGACCCGAAAAAACCGGATTGGGAAAACCGCGACCGCTTCATACTGAGCAAGGGCCACGCCTCTGCAATTCTGTACGCAGCGCTGGCCCACCGGGAATTCCTGCCCATGGACGAGCTCGAAACCTTCGGCTGCATCGGGAGCTGCCTGCAGGGGCACCCGGACCGATGCAAAACCCCCGGCGTTGAGATGACCTCCGGCTGTCTGGGACACGGCGTCAACATCGCCGCCGGCCTGTGCCTGGCCGGACGGCTTAAAGGCCTCGACTATCATAACTATGTGCTGCTCGGCGACGGTGAGCTCCAGGCCGGCGTCCTGTGGGAAGGGGCAATGCTCGCGGCAAAATATAAGCTATCCGAGCTAATCGCCATCGTCGACTACAACGGCGTCCAGCTGGACGGCAGAATAGAGGACATCCTGCCCATCGAACCGCTGAGGGCCAAATGGGAGTCTTTCGGCTGGAACGTTCTCGAAATCGACGGCCACAGCGTGCCTGAAGTGCTGGCAGCGCTGGACAGGGCCCGCGCCGATGGCGGTAAACCGACCGTGATTATCGCCCGCACCGTCAAGGGCAAGGGCGTCTCCTTCATGGAGGGCAAAGCAGCCTGGCACGGCCGGGCCATCAACGATGAAGAGTACCAGCAAGCAATGGAGGAGTTGAAGCAAAATGTCTGATAAAGATATGACCCGCAGGATATTTGGAGAGGCGCTGGCCGAATATGGTCTGAAAAATAAAAAGGTGGTGGTGCTCACGGCCGATGTCTCCTCCTCGGTTATGACCACCTTTTTCGCGGAAAAGGTGCCGGAGCGCTTTTTCAATGTTGGCATCGCCGAGGCTGGAATGGTAGATACCGCGGTCGGCTTCGCACTGGGCGGCATGATACCGTTCGCCAACACTTTCGCCGCCCTCCTCCTGAGAGCCACGGAGCAGATCAGAACGTGCGTTGCCTACGCCGATACCGATGTCAAAATAGTCGGCAGCTTCGCCGGCCTGTCCAATTTCAAAGATGGCCCCACCCACCACTCCATCATGGATATCGCCGTACTGCGTGCTATGCCCAATATGACCGTCCTGGTGCCGTCGGACAGCATCGAGGCGAAAAAAATGATACCCCTGATTGCCGAGCACGAGGGGCCGGTCTACATACGCCTCAGCCGCGCCGAGATGCCCATAATCTACGAAGAGAGTCACAGAGTGGAAATCGGCAAGGGAGTGGTGGTACGCGATGGCGAAGATGTCGCCATCATCGCCAACGGCCACATGCTCAGCCGCTCGCTTGAAGCCGCCGACAAGTTGAGCTCCCAGGGAATAAAGACAAAGGTGATAGATATGCACACGGTCAAGCCGGTGGATATTCCGTTGCTCAGGAAGTGCGCCGAAGAAACTGGCGCCATTGTCACCGTGGAAGAGCATTCCATCGTCGGCGGACTGGGCAGCGCCGTGGCCGAGGCTCTCGTGGGCGAAACCCCTGTGCCGATAAAGATGGTGGGAATCGCCGACACGTTTACCGAGACCTCAAAAGACTTCGATTCCCTGCT
>CAYFVI010000119.1:0-3640 GCA_964346525.1 uncultured Dehalococcoidaceae bacterium | reverse complement strand
ACTTTCTCCAGGCCGCCCGCCAGAATCTCTTTCAGGACAGATATATCCATGGTCTTTATCGGGAAACATACGATATTCATCGCGGTAAGGGGCCGGCCGCCCATGGCGTACACGTCGCTCAGTGCATTGGCCGCAGCCACCTGCCCGAACGAATGTGGGTCATCAACGATGGGAGTAAAAAAATCTAGCGTTTGTATAACCGCTAGGTCGTCGGTCAGTTTATACACGCCAGCGTCCTCAGCTCTCTCCATGCCGGCAATCAGGTTGGGATGAGAGACTAAAGGCAGATTTGATAACGCTTTGGCTAGGTCTCCCGGACCTATTTTACAAGCTCAACCGGCGCCGTGAACGGTCTCGGTGAGGCGTGGTCCCTTCTCGTCACCCATCCTTTCCCTCCCTAATCGTTGCATCAAGTAATATTATAAGTGCTGACCAGCCTCACCTCAAGCCGCTGGACAATTTTATTTCTTCTCTTCCTCTACAATTTCACAGCAGCCACACTCACACTGTCCACCCGTGGCACAGGGCTTACAGCAGTAAAGTACGCCTTCTTTGGCATGTCCCTCGCCGGTAATGGCGCAGCCGCAAGTCGGACAAATCTGTATCTGCTCTGCCATCTGACTCACCTCCTTTTTATCTATCTATCATACGTCTATTGCTGGCGGCCGGTCAGCGACTTTAGTCTCACCGGTATGGTGACCGTTACCGGAGATTTTAACCGGGTAATCCGAAGAAAATTAAAGCGAGGACCGCGTGCACTATCACCGAAGGCCAGAACACCTTCCAGAGGTGACAGTGCCACTGGAAGAATCGCTTATATGGCTGGCGCCGCATCAGGGCAGCTCCTATCTTTGAACCCGGCAGGCAACGGCAGGAGGAGAAAATGAGCAGGCCGGTTAACAGGTTCACAATGCCGAGGGAGAAAATAATCCGTGGGGCAATGACATAGAAAGATTCCATAACTACCTCCGTTGTCTGGGTTAGCGCGATGGAAGGTCCATTTCACCGTGGCCACGGCTGGCATGCTTCAGGCTAAAATCATCGCGGGCGCCGAAAGACCAGATTATACGATTGTTGCCGCCGTGGTATTGATATTTATGAACCGCGGCTTTCAGACAGTATCAGCCGAGCCTTTTCTCGACGATTTCCCAGTTTACGTTCTTGAAAAAAGCGGCGATGTAGTCGGCGCGTTTCAAGCCGTAGTCGGTCATGAAGGCATGCTCGAAAACGTCCATGACGAGTATGGGTTTGCAGCCGGCTAAGTGACCAGTCTCATGCTCATTTATCCACTGGTTGAAAAGCTGGCCGGTAACATTGTCCTGGTAAAGAATCGCCCAGCCGATACCGCGCATGGAGCCGGTGGCCTTGAAGTCCTGCTCCCAGGCTTCATAGCTGCCGAACGCTTCCCCCAGCTTCCTGGTCACCGCTTCCGGCATGGTCGTCGGACAGATAAGGTTTTCGAAATAATACTCGTGCAGCCTCATGCCGTTGAACTCGAAGCCGAAACGCCGCTTCAGCTCAGCATATTCGGGGTTGGTGGCGTCCTTCGTTTTGCTGCTCAGCAGCTCCATCAGCTTGTTGGTGTTATTGACATATCCCTGATACAGGGTGAAATGGTTTTTCAGCAGCGTTTCACTGAAACCGTCGATGCCGATAAGATAGCTATAATCCTTTGCCTGATAAGGCATATCACCTTACTCCTCATTAATATTATTTAATCAAGCATGCGGTGGGCAGCCGGGGGAGCGCACCATCAGCGCCGGGACGTGCGCCGAACGCATCAATCGGTCGGCTACACTTCCCCAGACCCATCGGCTTACCCCGGAGCGACCATGGGTGGCCACGATAATGAGATCGATATCATTCTTGCCGGCATATTCCGCCAGTTGCTCCGCCGCCCTTCCGACCAGAACCTCTTTCTGAATGGCGACCTTTCCGTAATCAAGTTTGCTCACCAGCTTTTCCAGGTAACTCTCCGCGACTGCTTTGCTTTTGTCATCCACCTTCTTCATTTCCTCTTCGGTGAGCCAGCCCGTTTCCCCGCGAACCGGCGTTAAACTGAAAGGCTCGACGACACGCACAAAGACCACCGTCTGCACCCCTTTAGCTTCAGCTAGAGTCTGGACATGGGGCAGCACGCATTCCGCCAGCTCAGAGCCATCCATTGGTACCATTATTTTCTTATACATCAGCGATACTCCTTTCTCCCTTTTTATTCATAGGATATTGCTGTTTACCCCTGGCAGTTTCATATATTATATGTTGCTGGGATTTGGTCTTCTATGACTTAAATCACATTACATTTATTTATTGTGGCCATATAATATGTCTATACCCGATGGATGTCAAGGAGTTATCGCTTGACTGTCAGCAAAGCTGGCACTATAATAACTCTCACCATTGACGTCACTGCTCATTCGTGGGGGCATCATGGGACTGGAGAAGTACCGTCAGAAGCGAAGATTTGACAGAACGCCGGAGCCGGTGGGCAGAGCAGGCAAGGGTGGGGGGAATCGTTTCGTGGTGCAGAGACATCAGGCCAGCCGCCTGCATTATGATTTCCGCCTGGAAATTGGAGAGGTGCTCAAAAGCTGGGCGGTGCCCAAGGGTGTGCCGGAATTGCCTGGTGTGCGGCGTCTGGCCGTGCAGACGGAAGACCATCCCGTGGAGTACATAGACTTCGCCGGGAACATCCCGGAAGGCGAGTACGGTGCCGGCACAGTTGAGATATGGGACAAGGGCACGTTCCGGCTGGACAATGAGTCAGACAAGGAACTGGAGTTTAATTTGCAGGGAGATAGATTTCAGGGCGACTACGTGCTCGTTCACACCGACGGTAAGAGCTGGCTTCTCATTAAAAGGAAGCCAAATAACTGATTAATATAAATATATATTATGTATTTATAGAAAGGTAGAGAACCTTGAAGATTCTGGGCATTATGGGTAGCCCGAGAATAAAGGGCAATACTGACCTTTTGCTGGAGGAGGCGTTGCGGGGTGCAAAGAGCCGGCAGGCCGAGGTGGAAAAGCTCATCGTGGATAAAATGAAGATAACGCCCTGCAAGGAGTATTACGCCTGCCTGAAGGACGGCAACTGCATCATCCGCGACGATATGGACATCATTATCCCCAAGCTACTGGAGGCGGATGGCGTCATCGTGGCGTCGCCCATGTTTTTCTACGGAGTTTCCGCACAGTTGAAAGCCCTCATCGACCGCTGCCAGGCGCTTTGGGCCAGAAGATACGTGCTGAAGACCCTTCCTGAATCCAGTAAGAAGGGCGCCTTTATCGGCGTGGGGGCGACGAAGGGGAAACAGCTATTTGAGGGCTCAATACTGACCGTAAAGTACTTTTTTAAAGCCTTCGGCGTGGAGTACGCCGATGAACTGCTGGTGCGGGGGGTGGACAAAAGGGGAGAGATAAAAGAACACCCTGATATGCTGGCCAAGGCGTATGAACTGGGCGAGGTGCTGGCGCAGCGCTGCGGTTAGCGTGCCGTCTTCTTTTTTTCCTCCTCCTCGCCCGCTGGCCCGTAGAACTTCTTCAGCTTGTCCGCCATATTCTTCAAGGTATCGGCCACCTTGCTGTTGATGGTGCCCGCCGGGTATTTGCCGTCTTTCCCTCGCTTGCCCGCGGCCAC
>CAYFVI010000118.1:0-4468 GCA_964346525.1 uncultured Dehalococcoidaceae bacterium | reverse complement strand
CGTCCAGCGTGGCCAGCACTGGGTTTCCGCCGGCCACGATGTGCCCGCCGAAGACGGTACCTTCTTTATCGCAGAAGGTGCCATGCAGGTGTAGCAGTGTCTGCCCATCGTCCGACTGGAAGACGATGCCGTGCATGCTGATGACCTCAATCGGGCCGGGGAGGGTAGCGGGGTCAGTGTAGCCGGCGCCCATTTTGGACTCCGGCTTGGGCGCCAGTATCTGATAGGTCAGCTTGCGTATGCTGCCGATGCCAAAGAGCACCGCGCCGTACTTGATGCCGTTCTCCTCGCAGACGGCCTTCAGTCCGGCGGTGATATCGGTGTTCGTCCTCAGCCTTGCCGGGATTAATTTACCGGCCTTGCCCAGGGCATAATGCGCTCCCAGTTCTCCCATATGTATATACCTCCTTATTATTAAGTACAAAACATTACAAACGCGGTTTGCAGAGTATTTCCTTGACTTTGAGGTCGAAGAAGTCCTGCGAGTTGGCCGGTGTGAGCACCACCGCGGTATCGGCGCCGCGGCCGGTGCCGGCGATGGAGATGGCCTCCTCGTCGGTGCGCACCAGACCGGCATCTGCCGCCATGACCGCAATTTCAACGACCACCTTCATGCCCTCGCCAAAGACCCTGAGCAGACTGGCAAACAGGTCGCCGATGAGGTAGGTGCTGAACTTGTTGCGCACGGCGCGGCTTATGCCGGCAAAGAGGTGCGTGGAGGTAAATATCACTCCGCCCTTGCTCTCAACTGCCCGGCGGTTCTCTTCGGTAAGTTCCTGCTTATTTGGCTCACGGAAGCCGTGGCTGTGGGTCACCACGATGACCCTCAGGCCTTTCAACGCTTCCACGGCCCGTACCGCGGTATCTCCCCGCGTCGATGCCACCAGCACCGTTTTGATACCGAGTTCCCCGGCGCGCTGACCGACAATGCGCAGCACTTCGTTCGTATTATCTCTGCCGGGCCGCTCGAAATAGACGGTCTTTGACTCCATTATCGATATCTTCTAGGTACACGGCGATGATGCCTAGGCCATGTAGTTGCGCAGCGTACCGATGCCTTCCACCTTTATCTCAATGGTGTCGCCCGACTTCATCGGGGCGATGCCGGCCGGCGTCCCGGTGGCGATGACGTCCCCCGGGAACAGGGTGATATACTGTGAAATATAGCTGACCAGGGCCGGGACCGGAAAGATGAGGTCGCTGGTATTTACCCGCTGCTTGCACTCGCCATTGAGGTACGCTTCCAGCTTAACATTGCTCGGGTTAAGGTCGGTCTCAATCCAGGGACCGAACGGCGAGAACGTATCCGCGCCTTTAGCCCTGGCCCACTGCGAGTCATTCTTCTGCCAGTCGCGGGCGCTGACGTCATTGAAGCAGGTATAGCCGAGCACGTACTTCATGGCATCCTTTTCGCTCACCCGGGATGCCTGAGCTTTGATGACTGCACCCAGCTCCGCTTCGTAGTCAACGCGGGTCGACCCCGGATTGTAAATCTTGTCCTCGGGGCCGATGACCGAGCTGGAAGGTTTGTAGAACATTATCGGTTCATTAGGGGCAGGCTGGCCGACCTCTTTGGCATGGCTGTGGTAGTTGAGGCCGATGGCCACTATCTTGGTCGGCTCAGAAGGTGCCAGGAGCTTGACCTCGCTGAGCTTGTGGAATTGCTCGAGCTTTTTGATTTCAGGATAAGGTTTGCCGTCGATAACCTGGATACGCTCCCCATCCAGGATACCGTACTCAGTTTTGCTGCCGATGCTGTATCTTACAATTTTCATAGTGGCATAAGTTTATCATCACCATTTGTGGATGTCAAATGGAAGCTGACGGGCGTTGCTTTGGCACGTACGGTGTGATATAGTTTTGGTAATTATGAACGGCGGATTTGAATTCATTTCTTCGGGCACGGTTACTTCCCCGAAGGGCTTTATCGCGGGCGCAACGTATGCTGGCATCAAGAAGCAGAAGAATCTAGACCTGGCCTTACTCGCTTCCGAAGTGCCCTGTGCAGCCGCCGGCCTGTTTACCCGGAACCGGATTAAAGCGGCACCGGTGGTGCTGTGCCAGCATCGTCTGTCAGGCGGGAAAGCGACTGGTGTGGTGATAAACAGCGGCTGTGCCAATGCCTGCACCGGGGAGCAGGGGATGGCGGATGCGGAGGAGATGGCCGCACTAGCGGCGGCCGCAATCGGCACCTATTCCGAGCAGGTTCTGGTGGCGAGCACGGGGGTAATCGGGCAGATGATGCCGATGGAGCGAGTTCGCGCCGGCGTGAAGCAGATAAAGCTCTCTAGAGACGGAGGGCATGACATGGCCCGGGCCATCATGACCACGGACACGGTGCCCAAGGAAGTGGCGGTAAAGGTAAAGGAGGGAGGCTATACTATAGGTGGGGCCGCCAAGGGCGCGGGGATGATTCATCCCGACCTGGCCACATTCCTTTGCTTTCTGACCACCGATGCCAGAGTTGACCCCTCATTACTCCAGACCGCGCTCAAACAGGCGGCGGATGCTTCCTTCAATATGGTCTCCATTGACGGTGATACCAGCACCAACGATACTCTGCTGTTGCTGGCCAATGGAACGGCCGGCAACGAGGTGATTTCATCGGGCACCGCGCAGGCTGAGATATTCCAGCAGGCACTAGAAGGGCTCTGCATCCATATCGCCAAGGCGGTAATCCGCGATGGAGAGGGCGCCACCAAGCTCTTTGAGGTAACGGTTCAGGGCGCGCCGGACAGAGCAGCGGCGCGGCATGTCGCCAGAACCGTGGTCAGCTCAGCGCTGGTCAAGTCCGCCATCTATGGAAACGATCCCAACTGGGGACGGATTGTGGCCGCGGCGGGGAGGAGCGGGGTGGAAATTGTTGAGTCAAAGATAGACCTCTCCCTTGACACCATCAGCCTGGTGAAGGCAGGCCGGCCGCAGCCGTTCGACCATGACGAGGCAGTAAGACGCTTAAATCAAGCTGAAGTATTTTTTACTCTGAATTTGAATTTGGGAAGCGGGAGTGCGGTGGCCTGGGGCTGTGACCTGACCGAGGGCTATGTTAGGATTAACAGCCACTACACGACTTGAAATGCTGGCGTATTGGAATGGAACGCAGTCCGGTTATTGTGGTCAAAATCGGTGGGGTGGCGCTGGGGAGCAATGACACCACCATTGAGGATATCGTCTACATGCAGCAGCAGGGGAGGCAGGTGGTGGTGGTGCACGGTGGTGGCAAGCTCATCACGGAATGGCTGAAAATACACGGCATTGCCACCCAGTTCGTGAGCGGCCAGCGGGTGACCGACAGAGATTCATTGGGGGTGGCGGTAGCGGTGCTGGCCGGCCTGGTCAACAAGGAGATAGTGGCCGGGATAAATCAGCTTGGCGGCCGCGCCATCGGTATCAGCGGCGCCGATGGTGCGTTGGCGCAGTGCCGGCTGGAAGACGAAAAGCTGGGCTACGTGGGCAAGGTGGTGCAGGTAAACGCGGGACTGCTGGACACGCTGTTGCAGGCAGGCTATGTTCCGGTTATTTCTCCGCTGGGCATTTATGCCTTTGACCGGCCCGATGGTGCGCCGCATATACTAAACATAAATGGTGATATCTTTGCCGGCGAGATAGCGGCCGCTATCGGCGCGGAACAGCTCATCTTCCTGACCGACGTGCCGGGCATCTGCGACCGGTCAGGCAATCTGGTGTCGAAATTGTCCGTACGAGAAGCGGAAGAGCTGGTCAAGTCAGGCGTTGCTTCAGGAGGCATGATTCCCAAAATACGGGGCTGTATCCGGGTGGTGGACGGTGCTTCGTCAACCTGCATCATTGATGGCCGGCAGCCCCATGCCCTGCGCCAGCAGATTGAAGGGCGTGGCGACGGCACCACCATAACGAAATACTAAGCACTAAATATTACACCCTAGTTTTAGAGATTTGAATTTGTTCAGGATTTAGATATTAGAATTTTTGGTTTTAAATAGTTAATGGGGAGTTCTAGGGGACGAAGACCCTCTGGCACATAGCACCTCCTCAGAAGGGAAGCGATGAGTATATCGACCGTGCAAATGGCACCTACGGCCAGGATAATCGTTGAGCATGTCCTGGCCATCAGGCCGGGAGAGATGGTGTGTATCTTTACCGATTGGCAATGCCCGCAGAGCATCACTCGGCTCCTGGCAGATAGCGCCAGAGCCGCCGGGGCGGAGACTGTAATCGTGACTATTGCGCCGAGAGGTGTAGGTGGCGCAGACCCTCCCCCATCGGCGGCGGCAGCAATTCAGGTGGCCGATGCCATTATCGCTCAGGCCAGTTACGGCATCCTCCACACGGAAACGGTGAGGGAGGCACTGAGGCGTGGCGCCCGTGTGTGCGATATGTGGGGGTTCAGCGAAGATATGATGGTACAGGGCGGCGCCACTGCCGACTATGAGGAAATAGGAAAGCTTTCTCGGCGGCTGGCGCAGGTGCTCACCTCAGGTAAAGAAGC
>CAYFVI010000117.1:0-1729 GCA_964346525.1 uncultured Dehalococcoidaceae bacterium | reverse complement strand
TTCGTCAGCTTGTCAAGGAAGCTCAGGCTTACAGGGCTGATTTAATTGCGGCCATACGCTGCTCGTATTCTCTCAATAAGGCAACCGCCTGTTCTTCGGTCACCTGTTGGAATTTTATTTTATCTCCCGGCTTGGCCTGGGCTACTTTCGGTATATCCACGCTGATGACGGTGGCGATTTTGGTATAGCCGCCGGTGGTCTGCCGGTCGGCGAGCAATATTATGGGCAATCCATCTCCGGGCACCTGGACGGCACCGAGCGGTATGCCATCGGATATGATATCGGCGCCTTCCCGGTGCTCTATACAGGGGCCTTCGAGGCGATATCCCATGCGGTCGGCCTGAGTGGTAACTGTATATTCAGAATTAAGAAAGGTGCCGATACCTTCTCCGGTAAAATGGTCATCCTGCGGACCCAGGATGACCCGGAGGGTGATCTGGTTTTCATACGCCGGTATGTACTGGGAAGGTAGTCTGGTTATAAGCGTGGGGGTGGCACTCGATTTAGTCTTTATGATATCTCCCTGTAGCAGAGGTCGGCCGCTTAACCCGCCGATGCCAGCCTTGGTATATGTGGAGGCGCTTTTCATCACCTCCGGAACGTCGATGCCTCCGGCTATGGCTAAATAGGCCCGGCAACCACTCTTTAGCAGGGAGAAAGAAAGGATATCACCGCGTTTTATAAGCCGGCCTTCCCAGGTCGGAGTCGGCTCGCCATTTACGGCCGCGCCCAGGTCTGCCCCGGTAATGGCGACCTTCGTGTCCTGAAGCGCGCGTAGCTGACAGCCAAAAAGGGTTATTTCCAGCGAAGCCGCCCCTTCCCCGTTGCCGGCCAGGAGGTTGCCGATGCGGTAGGCATAGTTATCCAGAGCCCCCGAGGTCGGCACGCCGTATTGCTGGTAGCCGAATCGGCCGAGGTCCTGCACTGTGGTCAGTGGCCCCGACTGAATAACTTCGAATACTTTTGTACTCACCTAAGTGATATCCTTCTCGGCAAGTTGATATGTACCCTTGCGGACCGAATCTTTTATCGCAGTGAACTCTTCTGGCGTGATGCTGAAGAAGGTCAGATAATCGCCCGCCCGCAGTATCGAGGGGGGCTCCCGGGTGGGTTGAAAAAGCTGGAGCGGCGTCCGGCCGATTATCTGCCAGCCGCCGGGGCTTTCCGCGGGATAGATGCCGGTCTGATTGCCGGCGATGCCCACCGAACCGGCTGGAAGCTTCAGGCGCGGCGTTGTCTTTCGGGGTGTGGCGATTCTCGGTGACATGCCACCCAGATAAGGAAACCCCGGCATGAAGCCGAGCATATATATTAAATAACGTGTCCTGGTGTGTATCCGAACTACTTCGGCGGTGCTCAGATTGTTGTGCTTGGCGACCAGCTCTAAATCGGGTCCGAACTCGCCCCCGTAGGCGGTCGGTATCTCAATCAGCCTGGGTATGGGCAGTTCATTTTCAATTACAGACTGGAGCAGGTGGTATACCGTTTCTCGAAGTTTCCCCGCGCTGACCTGCAATGGTTCAAAGTACACCAGGAGAGAGCGATATGTGGGGACCGATTCCACGACTCCGGGAATTGCCACCTTTTCTAGGGCAAGCTTGAGGTTTCTTACGCGCTGGTTAACGTCCGGGTCAATGCTATCCCCGAATTCAATGAAGATAGCTTTATCGCCGCCAGTGCGGAACCGAGGTTCTTTATATATCATGACCGGAAATCAGATGAACCTGCT
>CAYFVI010000116.1:0-2433 GCA_964346525.1 uncultured Dehalococcoidaceae bacterium | reverse complement strand
GGGTAGAAGGTACTGGTGTTGCGCCAGTTCGACCTGCAGTTGCCCCTCGCGGGTATGGGCGCGCCGGGCAAATACGTCCAGTATCAGCGCCACGCGGTCGATAACCTTGACCTGCAATGCTTTTTCTAGGTTGCGCTGCTGCCGCGGTGTCAGCTCATCATCCAAGATGACAACGTCGTAGTCGACCTGGTTCTTATGTGCGATTAACTCCTCCAGCTTTCCCTTGCCCACATAATAAGTGTTCGAAGGCGCTGGCAATTTCTGGATAATCCGGCCGACCACGCTGGCGCCGGCGGTACCGGACAGCAAAGCCAGTTCGGCAACTGATGACTTGGCCGACCACCGGCCCGTGGTCTCCTTTGACTCCACCGCCACCAGAAATGCCCGCTCCGGCTCTTTCCTAGTGAGAACTGTTCCCTTCGTAGTAGCCTCTTTATGTCAACTTACTTTTTCGCCGTCTGCCGCCGGGGATTGCGCCAGCCGGACAGCCGTGACAGCCCTTTGACCAGGGCCGCATCCGGTATGGTCAGCGACAGTCTCACATACCCCTCGCCATTCTTACCATATCCTACACCAGGGGTTACCGCCACCCCTACCTGGTCCAGCAAGTCAGCGGTCAGGTCCATCGAGCTATAGCCCTCCGGGACTTTGGCCCAGATATACAGACTCGCCTTCGGCGGTTTTGCTTTCAGTCCGATACCGTTAAGCACCTCAATTATCAGGTCGCGGCGGCGCTCGTAAATGGCATTGTGCTCCGGAATGCAGTCCTGTGGCCCGTTCAAAGCCTCTATGGCGGCGTACTGAATCGCCTGTGGTATCCCCGAGTCCAGATTCGACTTCAGCCTCATCAACGCGTTTATCATGGTGGCATTGCCCACCGCCATCCCGATGCGCCAGCCGGTCATATTGTAGCTCTTGGAGAGAGAGTGGAACTCCACACCGATATCTCTGGCCCCGTCCGCCTGCATGAAGCTGGCGGGCTGATATCCATCATAAGCAACCTCGGTATAAGGACCGTCATGGCATACCACCAGGTCGTGCTGCTTGGCAAACTGGACGATCCGGTTGAAGAACTCAAGGTCGGCAACGGCAGCGGTGGGGTTATTGGGGTAGTTTATCCAAAGCAGCCGGGCTTTTTCGAGAACGTTTTTGGGAATGGCATCGAGGTCAGGCAGCCAGTTGTTCCCTTCTTTGAGCGGCAGGTAATACGGTTCACCATCGGCCAGCATGGTGCTCACCGAATATACCGGATACCCGGGGTCAGGCACCAGGGCAACGTCTCCGTTACCAATGAAGCAGAAAGCGATATGACCGATTCCCTCTTTGGAGCCTATCAAGGGCAGTACTTCTTTATTCGGATCAAAGGAAAGGCCGAAGCGCCGCTCATACCATTCCGCTACGGCACGGCGCAACTGGGGAAGGCTATCTGTTTCCGGGTAACGATGATTGGCCGGGTCGCGGGCCGCCTCACAGAGCCGGTCGATGATGTGCGGCGGCGTGGGGATATCCGGGTCACCGATGGCGAAGCTGATAACCTCTTCCCCTCTCGCCTTTTTCTCTGCGATTTTACGGCTGATTTCAACAAACAGGTACGGGGGTAACTTCTCTACACGCTTGGCAAACTTCATTACTGACTCCTTAATCTGGCCATTCGCCTTGAAATACGGTTTCCGCCGGGCCGGTCATCAATACCTCACCGGCGCCATCCCACTCCATCTTCAACGTGCCGCCCAGCAGTTTTATGTTGACTTCATTATCGATATCGCCTCTAAGCTGTGCCGCTACAGCCACCGCGCAGGCACCGCTGCCGCAGGCCAGCGTCTCCCCGGCACCCCGCTCCCAGGTACGTACCTCTATTTCTTGCTTATTTATCACGCGGGCGACCTCGAAGTTGGTGCGCCGCGGGAATATAGTCAAATGTTCCACTTTCGGCCCGACTTGAGATAGCGAGAAATCGGTTACCGGACTCTCCTGAAAACAGACCGCATGCGGATTTCCCATTGAGACCAGGTTGAGCAGCAGCTCCCTGCCATCGACATTTACCGGATAACTCATCATGTTTTTTATGCAAACTATCTTCTCCCTACCCTGCTCAATGTTCACCGGAATATCATCAGCTTCAAAAACCGGTATGCCCATGCCAGCCTGAATGTTAATGAGCTGGCCACCTTCTGAATAAAGCTTAAGCTGTCTCACACCAACTATTGTTTCCACGGATATCCGGTCTGTGCTTGCGTTTATCATTCCCCTGTCATACACGTGACGCGCCAGGCACCTGATGCCGTTGCCACAGGCCTCGGCCTCGGAACCGTCCGGGTCGAACATACGCATGCGGAAGTCAGCGTTGCTCGAAGGCAGAAGCAGCAGCAAGCCATCGCTGCCGATGCCGAAGTGGCGGTCGCACATGGTTATTGCCAGCTTTGACCAGTCCCG
>CAYFVI010000115.1:0-1643 GCA_964346525.1 uncultured Dehalococcoidaceae bacterium | reverse complement strand
GATAACCAGGGGATGCCTTCCATCGCGGTCGGCGGAGAACGGTGGGATACCGCTGGCCTTGAGCACTGACGCGACGTTGAAATAGTCGAGCTCATAGGAGATGGTGAAAGCCACTGCTTTGAAGTCGGAAAGCGGGCGTCCCGATTCAATAGATAGCGCGGGAATCTTCTTTTCCTGGTTCTCTCTTTCCCAGAAAACCCGCTCGCACACAATATTACGGTTTCGATTGAGCAGGGAGTAAAGTGCGTGCAGCCCGAGGTTGGACATGCCTATATAGTAAGAATTGGGATAAACCAGGGCTATGGGTAGTCTCCCGCCCCAGTCTTTGATGACGGTGCCTTCTTCCCGGGCAAGGCGTTCTCTGGGGCTGATTGTTTGTTCCCTGGCCCTGTTGCCTCCGTACCGGTTCATGCCATATTATGACTTCCAGCAGTTTCTCAGGAACTGTTTGTTTATGGTGATAACTCTATCGGCCACGTTCCGCAACTGCCAGGAAGTACCTCTTTTGCCGAAAAGGGCTACCTCAACGTGTTTGCCGTTGTCCTTCACCGCCTGAAGGGCGCCGACAAAGTCATTGTCCCCGGCCACCAGAATCGATACATCGTAATTATTCTTGAAACTGTGTGTCAGCATGTCCGTGGTCAGCTGGACGTCAGTGCCTTTTTCGTATGGCGGCGTGTTCGGCCAGTTGAAATATACCAGTCGGCCGAGGCGCAGCTCGAGGTATGGGACCGCATTCACTCCGGCGAAAAACGCCTGCTGGTGCTGGTAACGCTCCGGCTCCTCTTTTTTGCCCACCCTGGCATTGTAGTAATAAATGCGGATTAACTGACGGCGATTCAGCAGCTTGTAGCAGAACCTTCCGATGTCAAGGTCGGTCCGGCCGAATATGTTTTTCAGCGAGTGGTACATGTTGCTCCCGTCGATGAATATCATTACCCGCTCTGACATGTATGTTGCCTCCTTGATTGGGCTGCAATCTTATCTTTTCTTCAATTATATCGCCTTTAGGGGAAAATTACGAACAGTCCAGCGAATTTGCGGGATTTTGAATATGGGTGGTATAATTGGCCGATTAATTTAACCCGGAGTTCCTATATGAAGCTGAGCCGCGAGGAAGTGCTGCACATCGCCCGCCTTGCCCGCCTGGGACTGACCGAAGAGGACGTTGACAAGTTCCGGGAGCAGCTCTCCAATATTATGGAGAACTTTGAAATCCTGCGGCAGGTGGACACCACGGATGTGCCGCCCACCGCCCAGTCCATCGCTCTTCAGAATGTGATGCGAGACGACGAGGTGACTCCCTCCCTTGCACCGGAGGACATCCTGGCCAACGCTCCCCGCCGGGAAGGGGACTGCTTCAGAGTGCGGGCCGTGCTGGAGTAACAGCGGAGGCGGACACAGTTGGCCATGGTCGGGAGAAATGATACCGAAAGGCTGTACCGGAAGGGGCTGGTTCTTGAATACATTACCGTTGTCTATAACATCCTGGAGGCCATCGCCTCGATTATCTTTGGCGGTATCGCCGGCAGCATCGCCCTGATTGGCTTTGGACTGGATAGCATTGTTGAGTCATTGTCTGGCCTGGTGCTGATATGGCGACTCCGGCAACACGGTAAAATAGCAAAGGAAAAAGAGGAGAG
>CAYFVI010000114.1:0-3318 GCA_964346525.1 uncultured Dehalococcoidaceae bacterium | reverse complement strand
GAAAGCGGCGTCTTTCTCAGGGTTCTTGGTCACGAGATGAACGTGGTCAAACCAGTATTTCGGCATTGAAATCCCCCTTGTTTGTATTTAAATCTGGTACCCCTGCCGGGACTCGAACCCGGGCACGCGGTTTAGGAAACCGCTGCTCTATCCACTGAGCTACAGGGGCAGACCAGCAATCACTATTCTAACGTTAAACTTGGCCGATGGCAAGCTGGCTTGACTTACCCAGACCCAGCACCATAAAATCAATCGTTACTTTGCACAATAGTTCAAGGAGGTATTATGGCAGAGAGTGAAATGAAGGTATTGGCCTGGGGACCTTTGAAGGAGTTCACCAAAGAAGTATTCATCAGGGCCGGTATGCCGCCGGAAGGGGCTGAAGCCGAGGCCGGGGCACTGATATGGGCCAACCTGCGCGCCGTTGACTCCCATGGCGTGCTGCGTATTCCCTGGTACCTGGATAACATTGAGAAGGGCGTGATGAATCCAAAGCCCAATATACAGGTGCTCAAAGAGACTCCGGCAACGGTACTGCTTGATGCCGACCGTGCCCTTGGGCCGGTGGTCACCATCAAGGTGGTGGATATGGTGGTGGAAAAGGCGAAGCAGGTGGGCATTGGCTGGGCACTGATACGCAATCTGACTCATCAGGGAGCCCTGGGATATTATTCGCAGATGATGGCGGAGAAGGGGATGGCGGGGATCGTGTTTGTCTGCAATCCTCCGAATATGGCGCCATTCGGTGCTAGAGTCGCCGGTGTGCACAACAGCCCGATCGCCATCTCTGTGCCGGCAAAGCGCCATCGCCCGCTCAATCTGGACATGGCGACCAGCGTGGTCGCGGGCGGGAAGCTCTGGCTTGCGGTGGACAAAAATATGCCCATACCTGAGGGCTGGGCACTGGACAAGGAGGGCAATCCGACCACCGACCCCAGAAATGTCGGCGCCCTGCTGCCCTTCGGCGGGCCCA
The DNA here is from genome assembly GCA_964346525.1 of uncultured Dehalococcoidaceae bacterium. Classification (GTDB taxonomy): domain Bacteria; phylum Chloroflexota; class Dehalococcoidia; order Dehalococcoidales; family RBG-16-60-22; genus E44-bin89. The sequence continues at coordinate 2,345 of CAYFVI010000114.1, read as the reverse complement.
AGGGCTCGGGTCTGGCGATGATGTTCGAGTGCCTTTCCAGCGTTATGGCGGGGAACCCGGTGGTGGAGCCGGCGCTATTCGGACGTGAAATCGGTCCGTCCAGCGAAGGTAAGAAGGGCCAGGCCATAGGTGAGAGACTGAGCTATTTGCCCAAACATATTCAGAATAGCGTGGTGGCGGCAATTGACATCAGCACCTTCACCGACCTGGAGAGCTATAAGGAGCATATCGATAATCTTATCGACGGCATAAAAGCGCTGCCTAAGGCGGAAGGTTTCAACGAGATATTTGTCCCTGGGGAACCGGAGGAAAGGACTTTTGTCGAACGCTCCAGAAGTGGGATTCCTCTGCCTGAGGGCACCGTCCGCAACCTGAAGTCCGTCTCCGAAAAATATGGCGTAAAATTGCCGCCTGGCTTGTGATGGGGCAGCCAGTTCTTATGAATCAGGATATACCTTCTCTGCGGAACAGCCTCTGAAGCTCGCGGCGAGCCAGCCTGGTGGGCTCGCCGCCCTTTTTCTCCCAGCGTTGCACGGTGGAGAGACTAACGTTTATCTCCCGTGCTATATCCTCCTGTGTCCACCCCTTCTTTTTGCGCAGTTCCTTCAGTCTCGCGGAGAGCTCTTCCATAATCGACCACTTACATAATAGAAAGTTTTACGTTGTGCGTTACGTGGTAGTATGACATACAAAATGCTTATTTGTCAATAATAGTGACATTTGTCAGGGAAGATTTTTATGATTTACTTGGCCTCATTGAAGAGCGCTGACGGCCGCATAGAGCGTGTTCAGTGAAAAACTTCTGATAGCGGATCGGCTATTCAAATTTCTGCGCTTGGTTTGCCAATTGTGCAACCGGCCGGCACGTTTAGGCCAGTCTAGATGCATGTCGTCTGCCGCGCTAGAAGCGTGTTTAAATTACGCTTGGGGGGCGGGGCCGATCAACTCGGGCCACAGTTCCTCAATCGTTGGCTTGAGCTCGGTCATAACGTCGTCAACTGCCTTGACCGCCGTATCGATTTCCTTCTGGGTCATAGGAGTTGACATAACATACAAGCCTCTTGCCGCCGAGAAACAGCCTCTTTCCAGCATGGCCAGATAGTACAGATGCAGCAGGTCTTTGTTCGTTTCCCTGGCTGATTTGCCGTCAATTACGGGCTGGTCGTGGAAGTGGACGTTTTGCAGCGAGCCGAGTCCGGTTACCTGTCCCTTGATATTCAGCCGCTTGAATACAGCCCGGACACCGTCAGCAAAGGATTCGCCAAGCCGGTTGATGTAGTTGATGACATCGGCGTTGAGCTGCTCCATTGTGGCTAGGCCGGCGATGGCGGTAATCGGATTGGCGTTAAGCGTGCCGGCGTGATAGACCTTTCTTATCTCTGGTGAGAACATCTGCATCAGGTCTTCCCGTCCGCCGACGGCGCCCACCGGGTAGCCACCGCCGATGATTTTGGCCATGGTGGTAAGGTCAGGCTTGATTTTATAGATGCTCTGGGTGCCTCCCCAGGCTAGCCTCAGGCTGATGACCTCATCGAGGATGAACATGATGCCATTTTCCTCGGTGACCTTGCGCAGGAACTCCAGGTAGCCATCCCGGGGCGGTATCATGCCGGCGGCACCCATCGCCCCTTCGACGATGACAGCGGCCAGCCTGTCTTTGTTCTCCACAATGGCCTTCTCCGCAGCCTGCTTGTCATTGTAGGGAACGACGATGGACTCTGCCTGATTACCTTTTGATAAGCCGGTCGCGTCGGAGGGGAAGACCACGGGGTCATAGCTGCCGTGGTAGCAGCCGTCTGCCTTCAGCAGCAGGTCCTTGCCGGAAAGGCCTCTGGCCAGGCGTATGGCCATCATCACCGCTTCCGTCCCCGAGTTACCAAACCGTATCTTGTCCACGGAATCGACCATATTGCAGACCAGCTCTGACCAGCGAACCACAGCCGGAATGAGCGCACCGAAGGCGGTGCCCTTCCCCGCCTGTTCCCTCACCGCCGCTACCACTTTGGGGTTGGCATGGCCCAGAATCATCGTGGTATAGCAGTTATGGAAGTCAATATATTCGTTGCCGTCAACATCGGTAAACCGACAGCCTTCCGCCTGGTCTATCCAGAAGGGGTAGGGGTCAAACCAGATCGAGGTGCGGGTATCGCCCCCCGGCATATGTTTCTTAGCTTTTTCTAGAGTCTCTCTTGATTTCCGTGTTCTTTTGCGATAGGTGTCTTCGTGTTTACTGGTGACTTCGGCAAGAAGCTGTTCTCGGGACATTTGCTTTTCTCCTTTCTGGCTTATCAACTATGGCTTCTCTCTGTGCTTCAGGGCAATGAAATATGCTAACGAATATCTTA
>CAYFVI010000113.1:0-2460 GCA_964346525.1 uncultured Dehalococcoidaceae bacterium | reverse complement strand
CGGCCTCTCAGGTCGACATGCTCGAGGAAGATGGAGCGCAGCGAGGACTTGAGCTCTTCATCACCATGCCGGTCAACCACCGGCGGCAGGTATAACTCCTCAAAATGGAAGTGCCTGTGTAATCCGCTCTCAATTGTATTCAGAGTACCTTCAAGCAGATTTAAGCCTTGATTCCGGTTTAACCTTCCCGGCATGAAGGCCTCTTTGGCTATTTCAAAGCCCATCATCGCCTCCGCGTCATTGGCCACCTGCTCCAGGTTCTGGAAACGCTGCCGGATTGTTTTGTGCTCGGCAATGATTTTTTCAATAATCGTCAGAGCGTCATCCATCAGGGTCCCTCCTAACAGGCAAACACGCAGGCTTATTCTACTACGTTGAGCAGAATAATTATAACATATAGCTTATTATCGGGCGAGACTCATCATCTTTCTCAATAGTAGTCAATATATTGTTACCCGTATATGACATACGTCACATACTTTCGGCCTGAAACGGGTTATGATAGCATAAATTTGTCAGAGGCTGCGGCAACAGCGGGATACAGGAGCGAAAATACTATTTCCGCGAAGTGGCCTGATTGGGTTATAATTCTTTGGTAATTTATGGCTTTCATTGTTAGACTGCTAAAAAACCGTAATTTCATCCTCATCCTGGCCATTGTGCTCGGCCTCGCTATCGGGGAGCCGGTGGCAACCAGGACAGAGCCGCTGATACTACCGCTGCTGGCTCTGGTGATGACGCTCTCGGCGGTGAACATCACCTCGCGCGAACTGGCATCTTTGCGCGAGATGCCCCGGGCCATTATCCTCTCCCTCGTGCTTAACTACGTTGTGATGGGCGGCACGATCCTGCTGCTGGCCTGGTGGCTTATCAGCGATAAAGACCTGTGGACTGGTTTCGTCGTCTTGGCCACGGTGCCTCCGGCGGTGGCGGTTGTGCCATTCAGCTATATACTGGGCGGCAGTACCCGTTTCTCTCTTATCGGCATGACGGGCGCCTATCTGGCGGCGCTCATTATCATGCCCTCGGTAATGGCGTTATTCCTCGGGGGTGGCTTCTTCGACCCGGTAAAACTGCTCCTTATCCTCGGGGAGTTAATCCTGATTCCGATCGTCCTCTCCAGAGTCCTTCTCTTCACCGGTTTGATGAAGCGCATCAGCCCCTGGCGCGGGACCATAGTGAACTGGAGTTTTTTCGTTACCCTTTTCACCATCGTGGGGCTGAACCGGCAGGCATTCTTCGGCGAGTTTGATACCCTAGTCAGAATTGCGATAATTGCCATTATCATCTCTTTCGTGCTCGGCCACATCATCGAATTTGCCACCAAAGCCCTGCATGTCGACCATGAGACCAGTGTCAGTATGGTGCTTATGGGCAGCATGAAGAATTACGGGCTGGCCAGCGGCATTCTGCTCACGCTGTTTGGAGAGAGAGCGGCAATACCGGCATCTATCTGCGCGGTTTTTGGAATTTTGCGCATTGTCTGGCTGGGATTCTACTATAGAAAGAGGAGCTAGTCAGGCGGCTCCGACGGAACGCTGTGCTGGATTATCTCCAGGTTACAGCTCTGATTTTCCCGGCACCACCGCTGGCATTTCTCCGCCCATTCCCGCTGCTCATAGGCAAGGCCGCATTCCTCACAGATGAACAGGGTTTTGCCTTCTTTCTTTATTTCTCTGACCATCTTCTTCCCTATATAGCCTGCATCAGCTATTTCGTCAACCGCTGCAAATAGCGGTGTGCCTGTAGCACCGCTTTGGCGCCCTCTCCCGCGGCCACAATTATCTGTTTTTCTGGCACATCGGTAACATCGCCGGCGGCATAGAGGCCGGGCACTGATGTTTCATTGCGCGGCGTAGTCTTAACTTCGCCCCACTTGTTGAGTTCCACCAGTTCTTTAACCGCACCGGAGTTGGGCACCAGTCCTATTTCTATGAAAACGCCGCCAACTTCCAATTCCTGCTCTTTTCCGCTCTTCAGATCTTTTATGACAATGCCCTCGACGAGCTCCTGCCCTTTTATCTCTACGGTCTGGTGCTCAAGGAATACCGTCAGGTTTTTGGCATCTTTAAGTTGACTTGAGAGAACTTGGTCGCCGGTGAGCGGGGTTAGCGAGATAAGGTTCACATGCTCGGCAATCTTGACCAGGTCCAGGACTGCCTCAAGCGCCGAGTTGCCACCCCCCACAACGGCTACTTTTTGTCCGGCGAAGACCGGGCCATCACAGATGGCGCAGTAGGATACACCTCTGCCGGTAAGTTCCGTTTCCCCCGGCACATTCAGCTTCCTCGGCCTCTTTCCGGTGGCGAAGACAACAACCCTGCTCTGATATTTGCCACCATCTTCAGTGATGGCCTCGAAACCTTCTTTGCTCTTCTTTAGCTGCCTGACCTTATCACCTATCTTCTGGTCTATGGGAAACTGAGCAATCTGGGTTTCAAATTTGTTGATTAGCTCCGG
>CAYFVI010000112.1:0-7807 GCA_964346525.1 uncultured Dehalococcoidaceae bacterium | reverse complement strand
TCAAAGCCAGTAATATAGCCACACACCGCATCCACGGCTACCAGGTCAGAGCCAGCAACAATCAAGTCCATCTCCACAGGTTTGCCGAACACAGGTCCCAGGCCCTCCTGGCAGTAGATAGCATCCACCACCGCCAGCTGTGGCCTCAAGGCACTGAACCAGTCCACACAGCCCTCAAAAACCCCCTGCTGATGGAATTCACGCTTATACCTGTCGGTGAGCAAGCCCTTCAGTTTCTTAATGGAAAGCGTCAGCTCCGCCTGGTCGTGGGTCTTAAGCTTGGCCACCGGTATGATGACGTCGGCTTCCTTCACCAGTTCATAGGTCTGTATTTCGGAAAAGATACGGCCATTTTTCACCGGCAGCATTATAGCCTTCGATTTTTTGAGGTCGACCACTTCATAGCCCATCTCTCTGAGCCGATTATATCCGGACTCGGAAATAACCTTTTCGGTATCAATGCCAATGGCTGAGGATTCGGCGATAATCGGTCGGGCTCCCGCTTTTTTTACCTCATCGGCCACAGCACGCGTCACCTCGGGCAGCGTGATGGTCGCCTGTTCTCTCCTGGTCCGCGCATTTACCAGACTGGGATTGAGCAGAACTTTCTGTCCCGGTTTAACCATTTGCCCGATTCCACCCAGAAGGTCGAGCGCTCTCTCAATGGCCGCCTGTATCTGCTCATAGTCCGGATTTCGTGACGTCCTTGTGATGGAAACTTTGCTCCTCGCCATGATAGTTGTCCCCTTCTTGCTTGAATCTAACGCGGCTTCGGAAAATCTCAAGGCACTGCGTGGTTAGTCGGGAAGGAATCGGGTAAAGGCCTGATATACCTTTCCATCCCCTTTTTCTCAATTTCATAGAATCTTCTTATGCAGAACCTTCCTGCCTTTGGGCAGTATCAGCCACGGCAGGTCTTCGTCGAGACTGCCGCTGTGGTAATCTTTCAATAACTTGACCAGGGCATCAATGGAGGCATTGATCAAGCGCTCCCCTTTCTCTCGCGTACCCTGAGAGGGGTCGCCAACAACGCCAGAAGACCAGGCGAGATTATTTTTATCCACGAGCTCAGGCTGGAGGTAAAGCTGGATTGAAGTTTCCATTTCACCGGCGTGTCCGATGGAACCCTTGTCCGACTGGCTGATCTCCGCCAGCTGTTCTGACACCGACGGCAGTTCCCAGTAGGTATAGCCAATAGCCGGGGTATTGTCTTCGAAAGGCAACTTGACGCGAATTGCGGCAATGGTGGGAGTGTTGCCACCGTGGCCGTTCAGGAAAATAATTTTCTTGAAGCCGTGGGCATGGACGCAGGCCGCCACCTGAGTCAGCACTTCCACAAAGGTCTGATATTTTAAGGTGATGGTACCGGCATAACTCATGTGGTGAGGGGAGTATCCCGTCCAGATAGGGGGCAGGACCAGTACCGGAAACTCTTCTATCGCCTGAGCCGCACGCACCGCAACGCTAAAACAGGCGTTAGTATCGGTGTTTATGGGCAGGTGCTCTCCATGCTGCTCGGTTGAACCGACGGGAATTATGACTACCGCATCCGCCTTGACCGCTTCTTCAAATTCAGTCCGACGCAGTTCCTGCCACAGTACCTTTTTCATGGCTCAGCCTCCAACATAACCTCTCCTAGCCAGTGGCTCTCCGGGAAGGGCACCGGTGTGTTTCCCCTTTTCCACGACCATTTTCCCGTTTACAAAAACATACTCTATGCCTGAGGGAAACTGCTTCGGATCGGCAAAGGTAGCCAGGTTGTTTACGGTCACTGGATTGAATACTACGATATCCGCCTTCATGTCGTCCCGTAAAATGCCCCTGCCGGATAGCCCAAACCTTTGCGCCGGGAAGGAAGTCATTTTTCTGATTGCCTGCTCCATGGTTAGTACCTTCTCATCCCTGACCAGTTGCCCCAGTATCTTGGGATAAGTACCGTAAGTTCGAGGGTTAGGCATGCCTCCTATTCGCAGCCCGTCGGTTATGAACATATGCGCCGGGTGGGTCATGATAACTTTCACGTCCTTCATATCGCCGGTGAAGCAATAAAAGGCTACTTCCAGCTCTTCCTCTATCATCAGGTCGCACATCGTGTCCCAGGGGTCTTTATTAAGCCTATCGGCGACAACCGCCACGGTTAAACCTTCGCACCATTTGTTCCTTTCCGTTTTGACGGCGCTTATCACCATCTTGTCCACCGACCCCACCGCCTTGGTGGACTTGCCACGCATCCTGGCCCGGTCATCTTTATTTTCCAGGCGCCGCAGCAGTTCCTGTGAGCCGCCGCTATGCGCCCATATCGGAACCGCTATGTGCATGGTGGTGCTTCCTGCCTCCCAGGGGTAAGAATCAAAGGTAAGGTCGATGCCGCTGGCTCTGGCCTCGTCCACAATTTCCAGCAATCTGGCAGTCTGCCCCCGGGTGATTATATTGGTGGCATAGTGGGAAAAGTGCACCGGGCAGCCGCTGCGTTCTCCTATTGCCACGGCTTCCCTGAAGCCATCGAAAGCGCCGTCGCCAAGGTCGTATCGCACATGGGTAACATGAACGCCGCCGCACTCGGCAACTGTCTGGCATAGAGCGACCAGTTCCCCGGTACTGGCATATACGCCGGGGGGATACGCTAATCCGGTGGAAAAGCCAACGGCCCCTTCGGCCATGCCCTGCCTTATCATCTCCTGCATCGCCTCTATCTCTTTTTCAGTGGCCGGGCGTTCCTCCCAGCCCACCGTTTCCGCTCTCAGACAGCTATTGGGGATAAGATAGGCAACGTTGACCGAGGTCTTCCGGTGGAACCGCTGCAAATATTCAGCAATTGAGCTCCAGTTGTAGTCCAGCCCGGGATAGCCATTCACTCCCGCATAATGCCGCAGCATCATTTCCAGGTTCTTCTTTGAGAGCGGTGCGTAGCCCAGGCCATCAAGTCCCAGCATATCCGTGGTAACTCCCTGCCTTATCTTGGGCTCGTTTAACGGTTCGGACAGGGCAATCAGGTCAGAATGGGTATGCACATCAATAAAGCCTGGAGCTACGATGCAACCGGAGGCATCAACGGTATTTGCCACCGTTACGGATGAGGTGTCACCGGTCAGAATCTTCAGCCGGTCTTCCTTTATGGCAACATCGCCTTTAAAGCCCACATTTCCCGTGCCGTCAATGATGGTACCGCCCTTTATCAGGATATCAAACATCTTACCTTCCTTAGCTTCTATCCGGCTACCACGGGCCAACTATCTTCGGCCCCACCACGGCCGTGGGCAGCCAGCAGGAAAGAGCCGGAATATATGTCGTAAGAAATAGAACCGGCAAACCGACCGCAAGCAGATATATCACCATAGGCTTCACCAGTTGATCATAAGGGACGCCGGATAACTTGGAGCCGACAAAGATGGAAATAGCATACGGTGGCGTGACCACTCCAAGACCGACGTTAACCACGATTATGGCGCCCAGATGCACCAGATTCACATCTATCTGAGTAACCAATGGCAATATCAATGGCACGGCTATTATCAGGATGGGAATGCCGTCGATGAACATACCCAGAATAAGCAGTAATATGTTCATCATGAACAGCACCAAATACTTGCTCTGGAATGCCCCTATCATGGCATCGGCCAGAGCCTGGGCGACTCCTTCCCGAATCATAAGTCTGGTGAAGACGGTGCCGAAGCCGAGCAATAGCGTAATCATGCCCAGCGTCGTCAGCGTGGTCTGGCAGACTGCCCAGAAGTTCTTGGCCTTCAATTGCCGGTGGATAAACAGGCCAACAATCAAGGTGTACACCGCAGCCACCGAGCCGGCCTCGTTGGGGGTGAAGATACCGGCATAAATCCCGACCAGTACCACAAGAGGAGTACCTAAGGCTGGCAGCGCAAACCAGGTAGCTGCCCCCAGTTCCCTTATGGAGCCTTTAAAGGTGGTCGGTAGCTCGGGAATCTCGGCACCGGGCTGTCTGTACCGGTGGGAAATGAAGGTATTCAGCACTATATAACCCCCGGCAAGGATAAGGCCGGGGAAGACGGTGGACAGGAAGACAGCCGCCACCGATTGCTGGGCGACAAGGCAGTAAATTAGCACCGGAACACTGGGAGGTATCAAGTACCCCAGAAAACTGGAGGAACACAGCACGGCAGTAGTATATCTTGGCTGGTATCCAAACCTCACCAGCCGCGGAACCAGCAGTGGAATGGTAGCGGCTATGGTCGGCACCGACGAACCGGTCAGGGCACCAAGGAAAAGGATAGTTACTATCCCAACATCTACCATTCCACCCCTGATTCTTCCTACCAGAGCATAGGCCAGACGGACCAGACGGTCGGCAACCCCGGCCTCGGACATCAAATTGCCGGCGAAGATAAAGAAGGCTATGGCCATAAGGATGTAGCTGTCTATAGCCGCGTAAGCAGTTCCGGCCATAAATTTGAGGGAACTGTCGATGAGAATCAGGGCCACCGCAGAACTGCCTAAGAAAACCCAGCACAGGGGAAGTCCGAGTAGGATCCCGAGGAAAAACAGCACCAGCCCAACAAGGATGCCAAATTCCATATATCCTCTACCCCTTACCGGACCTGAAGCGGAAATTTCTTATCAGTTCCGCGATATCTCTTCGGGCAATAATCAGCAAGTGTAGCATTACAAAAGCCATGGCAAAGAAGAAAGTAATCTGAAGCCAGCTTTCGTTGAAAAAGCGTGCCAGCGTGCCGTATTCCGGGTATTTCATGGCCCGCAACATGAATTGATAGGTTATGGGAAGAAAAACAGACAATACAGCAATGGAAAGAATGACCAGGAAAACACGGTAAAGGGCGGTTCTGATAGGCTTCCCTCTGGTAACTCTATCGCGGAAGAAATCTACCGCTACATGACCCTCCCGCCAGGTAGTTATGGCGGCAGCGACGAACATGAAAAAGATAAAGATGTATAATGCCAGGTCGCTGAGCCACATTATCTCAATGTGCAACCAGTAGCGATTAACCACCTGGGCAAAGATAAGAAAGGTAGTGGCAACTAGGCCGATGGTGCAAATGATGCCCTGTGTGGTCTGTATTCCGTGCAATATCCACATCAACACCGACTTAATACGGTTCACGAGAACTATTCTCCATATTGATATTAATTAGATAATAATTATTCAGTTTACGCTTCCTAACTATTTAAAGTAATTGCTTATTCAAATAGCACCTTATCTTCGGCAGCCTCGCGACCACCGAAGATAAGGTCACTATCGTTGCTAAATACGCCGCCTAGCAATCTCAGTCAAAAGCCTTTCTTTTACCAGCCTAGCCTCCGGTTGTTTCCCGAATTCGGTCCAGCTCGTCCAGGATCTTCTGTGTCATATTCTGGCCAGGGTAGTGTTCATCAAGCCATGGAGTAGCTAGCTCCGCCCAGATGGCGGGCATGTTTGCCTTTTCCCTCCAGACCGCCTTTTCCGCTGGGGTGGGGTAGTAGATTTCCACGCCAGCATCCATTATCTGTTTCTTGTACTTCAAATTGACCCGACGGTGCGCCTCAGCATCACGCAGTTCTGCCATCTCAGCCGCTCTCCATATAGCCTCCTGGAGGTCGCCCGGTAGTGAGTCCCACAGATCTCTGTTCATGGCAACATTCGCCGCATCCCAGCCGAAACCGAGGTCGGTATAGTATTTCACCACCTCCATGTGCCTCTCCTCCACCAAAGAAGGCCATAAGCTCCAGCACATGTCAACGACTCCCCTTTCCAGGGCATTGTAAAGGTCAGCCCAGGGAATAGTCTGTAGGGTCAGGCCGGTGCCTTCTCCCATGTTCTCCATGGTCATCACAAAACCGAGGGATGCGGAAACCCTCATCTTGAGGTCTTTCATATCGTCCGGTTTTATGAGCGGCCTGACTTTGTTCGCCAGACCATATGGGCCAAAATAAGAGCTCCAGAAGAGCTTAAAGCCAACCTCTTTCCAGGCCTCGTCCATTACCTGGTACAGTATCCCATCGGGAGCAACATAGGCAATGCCCGCTTCATCGAAGCTACTCACCGTCCAGTTCATCCAGTTAAGCATTCCCCCAGGAACGAGATCAACATAGGGAGCATAAACTCCCATTTCGACGCTCCCCTCCTGTACGGCGCGGAATATCTCATCGTGACTGCCAAGCAAGCCATCCGGGTAGAACTCCACCTGTATCCTTCCATCCGAATAAACATTAATCAGGTCGGTAAATAGCTGGATAGAGTCGTTTCTCGTTTCCTGTGTCCACGCTGTCCCGAATCGCCATTCGTACTCTGCCTTAGCTGGTTGTGCTGGAGCGGGCGCAGGTGCCGGAGCAGGAGCGGGGGCTGGTGCAGGGGCGGGAGCGGGAGCTGGGGCAGGGGCCGGAGCCGGTGCGGGAGCGGGCGCTGGGGCTGGAGCCGGTGCTGCACAGGCGAGTAAAGTACCCACCAGTACCAACGCCACAAGCAAAGTCAATGCTCGTTTTTTACTCATCTTTCCCTCCTGCTAAAGTATCGCCGTCAATCTGTATCGGACTTTTCTGTTGAATCCCATCACCTCCTTGCTTCAGGTTTAGTGAAATGAATCTGTAAAGCCGCTATCACTGAAGGGTTCTGCATTCCAAGAGACGCTCCTGTAAACGGAGCGAAAGCTTGACTGCTCCAGTCAAAAACAAAATGGGCACCGTCAACCGCTATAAACTGGAAATAGCGACCACGATGCCCTTCTTTCACCACCGTACTCCCCAAGCTAAATAATAGAGTTATCAGGGATATTTATGCAGTGCGGTGGTAGTTTAGTCCTCTCAAGGGGACTTTGTCAATACCTTAAGTGAATTTGAGGTGAGTTTGATTGAGGGCCACATACGAAATATTGGAAAATTACTTCTTAACCAGACCGGCAAAAAAAGAAAAGATAGCAGAGATTCAAGAGGACCAGCTCGCTGATATTCTTATCTTACCATGACATATTCGGCACTACAGGATAAGCATGACGTCACCAAAGCTGTAGAACCGGTAGCCAGCATTGATGGCTCCCTGATAGGCGCTATCGATAAGTTTTTTGCCGGTGAAGGCAGCTACCAGCATCAAAAGAGTGGAACGGGGCAGGTGGAAATTGGTGAGCAGTGCATTGACCATGCGGAACCGATGGCCGGGCAGGATGTACAGGCTTACCCAGTCGGCAAACGGCCGGACCTGTTCCGGCGGGTGAAGCTCCGCCAGCTGCTCCAGTAGCCGCACATTAGTCGTTCCCACGCAGATAACTCTCCTCCCCTGCCTCTTCGCCTCCCCCAGTTCGCGTGCCGCTTCTTCGCTGACCATACCGTACTCGCGGTGGATGTGATGTTTTGTCGGGTCCTCTTCCCTCACTGGGCTGAAAGTATCCAGGCCGATGTGCAGGCAGACAAAAAGGAGCTGCACCCCCTTCTTCTCCAGCTTTTCCAGCAGTTGCGGCGTGAAGTGCAGGCCCGCGGTGGGTGCGGCCACGCTGCCCGCCACCCGGGCGTATACTGTCTGGTAGCGCTCGGGGCGGGAGAGCGGTGTACTGATATACGGCGGCAGCGGCATTTCGCCCATTTCGGAAAGCGGTGCTTCATCGGAGAATCTGATTACCTTAATGCCGCCCTCTCTCTGCCCAACCACCTCGGCCATAATACGTGGAGGAGCACCCGCCTTCGGTGCCTTATCTATCGCTACACGGCTGCCGATGCCGAGTCTTTTCCCCCTCCTGACCAGCGCCTCCCAGATGCCTTCTTCCAGCCGGCGCAGCAGCAGGATTTCCACCCGGCCACCGCTGCCCTCTTTCTGCCCGTGGAGTCGGGCCGGGATGACCAGGCTCTCGTT
>CAYFVI010000111.1:0-3877 GCA_964346525.1 uncultured Dehalococcoidaceae bacterium | reverse complement strand
CGCGGGCTGGCATCATCTTTTGCCGTCATCACCGGCCACGAGGCCCCAGACAAGGATGACTCAAATCTAAACTGGGAAAAGCTGGCCTGCGGAGTGGACACGCTGGTTTTCCTTATGGGTATGAAAAACCTGCCCGAAATCGTGGCCAAGCTAAGAGAACACGGCCGGCCAACAGAGACGCCGGTGGCGGTGGTCAGAGAGGGCACCAAGCCCGAGCAGGAGACGGTTACCGGCACCCTAGAAGACATCGTCGCTAAAGTTCAGCAACACCGTCTTACCGCGCCGGCAATCATCGTCGTGGGGGAGGTGGTCAGGCTCAGGGAAAGGTTGCGCTGGTTCGATAACCGACCGCTCTTCGGCAAACGCATCCTAGTCACCCGGGCGCGACATCAGTCCAGCACCTTGAGCCAGCTTCTCGCCGAGCGCGGGGCCCTGTCCATTGAGCTTCCGGCAATCAGCATCCAAGCAGCTGACAGCGCGGGTTTGGACCGGGCTATTTTAAATCTGAAAGGCTACCACTGGGTAATCTTCACCAGCGTAAACGGCGTGGCCGCCTTCTGGCAGCGGCTACATGACCTGAAGCTGGATAGTCGCATCTTCGGCGGCCTCAAGGTCGGGGCCATCGGGCCAGCTACCGCCGAAGCATTGCAAAGGCACGGAATAATCGTCGATTATATCCCTGACGTTTACACCAGCGAAGGGCTTATCTCCGGGCTTAAAGGACAGGATGTAGCCGGACAGCGTTTCCTGCTGCCGCGCGCGGATATCGCCGATAAAGCGCTGGCTGAGGGCATAGGCCAGCTCGGCGCCGAGGTGCACGATGTAGATGCCTATCACACGGTGCCGGCCACCCAAGCCACTGCCCGGGCCAGACAAATGCTTATCGCGGGTGAAATCGACGTTATCACCTTCACCAGCTCGTCCACGGTGACCAACCTGGCGGCTGCCTTTCGCGGTGAGCCAATGACCATAAACGGGGCCAAGGTCGCCTGTATCGGTCCCAAAACGGCGGAGACGGCGGCCAAAGCCGGGCTGAAGGTGGACATCCTGGCCGATAAACAGACCATACCGGGTCTAGTAGATGCAATAGAAGAGTATTTCGGAAAGGAGGCTTAAGTGGCAGCATTCCCACATTTGCGCCTGCGCCGCCTGCGCCGCAACGAATCATTAAGGGCCCTGATGAGAGAGACCTATATTGATGCCGGTGACTTCATTTACCCCATATTCGTGGTGGAGGGCAAGGGCATCCAGCAGGAAATCACTTCCATGCCCGGCGTCTCGCGCTATTCACCGGACCGGCTGCCTTCAGAGGTGGAAGAGGTGGCCAGGCTGGGCATTCCCGCCGTTCTGCTCTTCGGCATACCGGAGCATAAAGACGAGACCGGCTCCTCTGCCTACGAGCCAGAGGGGGTTATCCAGCAGGCGATACGGACTATTAAAAAGGCCGTGCCGGAAATCATCGTCATAACCGATGTCTGCCTCTGCGAGTACACCAGCCACGGTCACTGCGGCATCGTGGTCAATGGACAGGTTGATAATGACCGGACATTGCCGCTGCTGGCCAGAATGGCCCTCTCCCATACCGAAGCCGGTGCGGACATCGTCGCCCCTTCGGACATGATGGACGGCCGGGTGAAGGTAATCCGTGAGGCCCTGGACGAAAAAGGCTGTGAGCATATCCCCGTCCTCTCCTACGCCGCCAAGTACGCTTCCGCCTTCTACGGACCATTCCGGGAGGCAGCGGAATCGGTGCCACAATTTGGCGACCGCCGTGCCTACCAGATGGACCCTGCCAACGTGCGGGAGGCATTGCGGGAGGTGGCACAGGACATCGCCGAAGGGGCGGATATCGTCATGGTCAAACCGGCCCTGGCCTATCTGGACGTAATCCGGCAGGTGCGCAATGACTTTAATTGCCCGCTGGCAGCCTACAACGTCAGCGGTGAGTATGCCATGGTGAAGGCAGCCGCCCAGAATGGCTGGCTGGAGGAACGCAAGGTGGTGCTGGAGACGCTCACCGCCATCAAACGAGCCGGTGCTGATATTATCCTGACCTATCATGCTAAAGACGCTGCCCGATGGTTACAGGAGAGTTAAGGAGGTATTTATGGATTTAGCACACTCGGAGCAACTTTTCCAGGAGGCCCAGAGATATTTGCCGGGCGGGGTTGATAGCCCGGTGCGGGCCTTCAAAGCCGTGGGCGGGACACCGCCGTTCATGGTGAGGGGTGAAGGCTCGCGAATCTATGATGCTGATGGCAACGAATTTATCGATTACGTCTGCTCCTGGGGGCCTTTAATTCTGGGGCATTCCCATCCCCAGGTGGTCAGCGCCCTGAAGCAGACCGCAGAGCGCGGTACCAGCTTCGGCGCACCGACGGAACTGGAAATAACCCTCGCCAAAATGATTTCCTCCGCCATTCCTTCCGTTGAGATGATACGTTTTGTCAACTCGGGCACGGAAGCCGCCATGACGGCACTGCGCCTGGCGCGTGCCTATACCGGCCGGGATAAGATTGTGAAATTCAGCGGTGGCTACCACGGCCACGCTGATGGCCTGCTGGTCAAGGGTGGTTCCGGCCTAGCTACCCTGGGTTTGCCCAGCTCCCCCGGCGTCCCGGAGAGCTATGCTCAGAATACGCTGGTTGCCCCGTATAACAATGCCGAAGCCGTGGCGCAGCTTTTCCAGAGCTATCCCAAGGAGATAGCTGCCGTCATCATCGAGCCGGTGGCGGCCAACATGGGCGTGGTGCCACCCCGACCCGGCTTCCTGGACAGTTTGCGTGCTCTCACCAGCCAATCCGGCGCCCTGCTCATTTTCGATGAGGTCATCAGCGGCTTTCGCGTGGCTTACGGTGGTGCCCAGACCCTCTTCGGCATCGCTCCTGACCTGACCTGTTTGGGCAAGGTTATCGGCGGCGGCTTGCCGGTGGGCGCCTATGGAGGCAGACGGGAGATTATGGAGATGATGGCGCCGACCGGGCCGGTCTATCAGGCAGGCACGCTGTCCGGGAATCCGCTGGCGATGACGGCCGGGATAGAGACCCTCAAGGTCTTGCGCCAGCCGGGCATCTATGAAAGGTTGGAGAACGCCGCTTCTCGTCTGGAGGAAGGCATTGCCCGGGCAGCCTCCGCGCAGAACCTAAAGCTAAACATCTCCCGGTTCGCCTCGTTGCTTACCGTCTTCTTCATGGATAGCCCGGCCACAGACTATGAATCGATTTCAGGAGCAGACACCGCGCGGTTCGCCAGGTTTTTCCAGCAGCTGCTATCCGGGGGAATTTACTGGCCCCCATCACAGTTTGAGGCCGCTTTCGTCTCACTGGCACATGATGACAGAGACATAGACATTACCGTTAAGAAAATAGGGGATGCGTTTAAGCAGCTTTAAGCCGGATACGAAAAACTTGTCTGCGCAGAGCAACCGTTGGGGAACAGCATGGATAGGCGCCGATTTCCAGTGATAATGAAAAAGGGGCGAATCTTGATTAAATACAGGATTCTTTCGCTTAAAATCTAGGTATAAATGCCGTTGCGGCCATGCCGCAAGGGGTTTAGAATTTGACTACTAAAGCGATAAGCAGGAAGTAGAGTAATAAGAGAGTAAATCTCTTCGGCCAAGCTCCAGGTCGTAAATACCTCCGACTTCCTGCTTTCGCTATTTTATTGCCTTCTTTTTATGTGCTCTATTTCTCAAGGTCGACCAGGCCCTTGCGCATGGCGTATTTGATGAGCTCGGTCCGGTTATGCAA
The DNA here is from genome assembly GCA_964346525.1 of uncultured Dehalococcoidaceae bacterium. GTDB lineage: Bacteria > Chloroflexota > Dehalococcoidia > Dehalococcoidales > RBG-16-60-22 > E44-bin89. The sequence continues at coordinate 125 of CAYFVI010000111.1, read as the reverse complement.
GTCCAGCTTTTCCATTATCTTGGTGCGGTGGCCCTGCACCGTCTTCTGGCTGATATAAAGAGCTTCCGCAATCTCCCGGCTGGTACGTCCCTCGGCAATGAGTTTGAGTATCTCCCTCTCCCTCT
>CAYFVI010000110.1:0-2792 GCA_964346525.1 uncultured Dehalococcoidaceae bacterium | reverse complement strand
TCCGCCGTTCCCTTGGGCAGCACGGTCTGGCTATCGATGCCACCCCAGAAGCTCAACCGGTCGCCGAACTCGGCGGCCAGTTTGGTGGAGTCCATATCTCTGGCGGCGACCTGTACCGGGTTGAGGGCATCGACGCCAAGCTCAATCAGGTCCGGTATGAGCTTGTAGATGGAGCCGCAGGAATGCAGATGTATAAAAGCGGAAGTATGCTTCTTCACCGTGTTGAAGTATTTCTGGTGGCGTGGTTTGAAAAGCTCGCGGTAAAGCTCGGGGGAGACGATAAGCCCGTTCTGAAATCCCAGGTCCTCGCTGAAAGCCACCACATCGGCTAAATCACCACCTGCTTTCAGGATTTCTGCGGCCACAGCGGCATTATGTTCCACGGCGGCATCGAATAAAGCTCCAGCCAGCTTTTTATCCACGGCCAGGTCGGTGAACCAGTCTTCAAAGCCGCGCAGGAACTGGGTGGTATGCACGAAGGGCACCGGCAGCCGCAGCACAATGGCATAATCCGTGTTCTCCCGTAAGTTTAGAAGCCGCTCCCGCAGCCCGCGGGTATAGCCGGGGTCAGCGGGGTCGGGCCAGGGGAAGTTGACGATGTCCTGAATGGTTACCGGCCCGGCGAGGGGACATTTAACAAGGTCGTAGTAGAATGAGCTGGCCGGCTTGCGGCGCACCACTCCGTACTCGTCCTGATAGCCGTCCTCTCCAACGGGGATGACTGGCTTGCCATCAGGCACTCCGGGAAGCGCGGCACGCAGGTCTATGTACAGCGCCTGGAGGATAGGTTCGTGGATGGCTGCGGTCTGCATCATTTTGTTGATGATGGTATCCTCGGAATCCACGCCGAATTGTGCCTTCAATTTTTGATAGGTAGCGATATGGGCACTGGTGCAGATGGTGCTGCCGAGGTCAACGGGCACTCTATCCGGCTCCTGATGGCTCAGCGCTTTTATCACTCTTTCGCGATGGCTTAAAGGCATGTTACCACCTCCCGTGCAGAGTATATAATAAGTCGGGTTAAATAGTATACCACTATTTTGACCGCTTAATCGCCTCGTAGTATACTGGCGGAGACGCAGAACCACTGCAGAGGCATGGATGAATATTGAGACTTTAGCTGAAAAACTGGTTGCGTGGATAAAAGATGAAGTAACAGCGCGAGGGTGCCTGGGAGCAGCGGTGGGGATGAGCGGCGGCGTTGACTCCTCGGCGGTGGCGGTATTGTGCCAGCGGGCCTTTCCGGAGAATACGCTAGGCGTGATGATGCCATGTTATAGCAATCCGGAAGATAAGGTGCACGCCCAAGCGGTGGCCGAGAAATTCGCCATTCCCACGGCCGAAGTGGTCCTTGATGACATTTATTCGGCTTTGCTTAAAGCATTGCCCGATTTTGAAGCTGATACATCACTCAAAAAACTGGCGCAGGCCAATTTGAAACCCAGACTGAGGATGATTACTCTTTACTATATCGCCAACCAACTCAGATATATGGTGGTCGGCTCAAGCAACCGCAGCGAGGTCGCCATCGGCTACTTCACCAAGTACGGTGATGGTGGCGTGGACATCATGCCGGTGGCCAATCTGGTCAAAGGACAGGTGAGGGAGCTGGCACGGTATCTGGGAATCCCCGCACCCATTATCGATAAACCGCCCTCGGCGGGACTGTGGGAGGGGCAGACGGACGAAGCGGAGATGGGTTTAAGCTACGAAGCGCTTGATAGATTCATTCTCACCGGTGAGGCCTCGGAAGAGGTGCGGAAAAAGGTTGAGACGATGAATGCCACCAGCGCCCACAAACGCTCTCTCCCTCCGATACCTGAGTCTTAATCAGGATGCCGCAGGTTCGAGACCTGCACGGCCTACGTCACACTTTAGCCCACTAAAGCACATCAAAGCTCACTGAATATTCTTGGGGATGCCGGTTTTATCACAACATCCCCAGTTAGCAAAGACTATTATTAAACAAAACAATCTGAGTGTTTGGGACCTTTAGAATGTTCATTAGGCCTAAAAACTACTCAACATGAGGTTTTAGCTGAATATGCCAGATTGATTATTCTTCTGCACGGCCTAATCAGATTTCATGGGAGCGAGACAGTACATAGCCCAACCCATATATTGGCGTTGGAACTGTAAATAATCATCCTGGTCAGTACGCAAATGTTTGAATACTTGTTCATGGTCAGGGTGGTTAGGATTTTTTTCAAGCCAACGTATCAGCCCATACCAACTATCTGAAATGTATCTATCCCAGTCGTCGTAGCTGGCACGGATGATGTATTCGAGCTCAAAGCCTTCATCCCGGGTGAGTTGAGTTAGTTTCGGTTCTGTGTGGGTAGTTGTCTGTTTTTGGGCGTATTCCGGATGTATCTGATTGCTAAGCCAGTGGGTTTCGCCGATACCAAGGCGTCCATTCTGATGAACAGCCCGCTTCATTACCTGGATTGTCTGCTGGTAACCGCCAAAAATAAACGTTGCTCCAATACATGTTGCGGCATCGAAAGCTCCTTCTTCAAATACGTAGTCAGCTCCGTTGGAACAAACAATTTCGATTCTGTCTGATAACCCTCTCATAGCCAGCTTTTTCCTAGCTCGGTCGCAGAAATCCTCGGATATATCTATACCAATACCAGTGATACCGAATTCCTCAGCCCAGAGAGTGAGGGACTCGGCACAACCACAACCGAAGTCGATGACCCGGTTTCCTTTGTTCAATTTGAGTAGTTTGCCAAGCTTGATGATTTTTTCAGACGTGGAAGGGTTTAGTATCTCCATATAGCGGTGTGAGA
>CAYFVI010000109.1:0-2977 GCA_964346525.1 uncultured Dehalococcoidaceae bacterium | reverse complement strand
GTAGGAGGACAAAATGAAGATAACCGCGGTCAAGACATTTCCCTACAGCGCCGGGTGGAGAGATATACTGCTCGTCAAGGTGGAGACCGATGAAGGGCTCTTCGGCTGGGGCGAGGCTGGTCTCATGGGGCGCGTGCGCGCCTGCGAGGCCACGGTTAAAGAAATAGAGACCTACTTAACGGGCAAAGACCCCTGCCAGATAGAGCTGCACTGGAACAATATCTACCGGAACAGCTACTGGAGGCCATCGGTGACTCTCCTGAGCGCTCTGGCGGGCGTGGAAATGGCGCTGTGGGATATTCTGGGGAAATCCCTGAACGCGCCGGTGTACAAGCTTCTGGGAGGTGCCTGCCATCCCCGCGTCAAGGTCTATGACAATGCCTGGTGGGTTGGAGCCAAGTCCACCGATGACTATGCCAGGAGAGCACAGAAGTCGGTGGCGAGCGGATTCAGGCATCTCAAGTGGGACCCGTGGTGGTGGGAAGATGGCGGGGTAGATATATTCATAGACAGGGAGCAGATGCGCCGTGCCAGGGAATGCGTCAAGATGGTGCGGGAAGCCGTCGGCGACGATGTTGAACTGCTTCTGGAGATGCACGGTCGGTTCAGCCCCGATGATGCCATTAGAACAGCCTGCGACCTCGAAGAGTTCCGACCGTACTTTATCGAAGAGCCCATTCCGCCTCACTGCAGCGTGGATGCCCTGGCCAGAGTCAAAGCCGGCACGCAGATACCGGTGGCCGCCGGCGAGAGATTCCACACCCGGTGGGGGTTCTGGGAAGTGCTGGACAAGCAGGCGGTGTCCATCATCCAGCCCGACCTGATTTACTGCGGCGGTATCCTGGAGACGAAGAAAATCGCGGCCATGGCGCAGGTCTTTTATATCGGCGTGGCACCCCATATCTCCGAAGGCCCCATTGACGTGGCCGCTCTGGTCCACGTGGATGCCTCAACGCCGAACTTCTTGATTCAGGAGTTCTTTTATCCCGATTTGTCCACCTACGATGAAATCCTGACGGAGCCTTTCCCTTATCCCAAAGACGGCTTTATCGAATTGCCCACCCGGCCGGGCCTAGGCGTGGAAGTGAACGAGAAAGCACTGACCAGAAAGCCTTTCCAGTACCGGGCCGGACTTGAGCTGGGCGCATTCTGGAAGGGCGGTATTACCGCTTTCGGCAAGCCGGAAAAACAATAAATCAACCGAGGAGGTCTATATAATGTCGAACGCGGAATTGCTGGGGAGAGCTAAGAAGGTATTGGCCGGGGCCAACACCAACCTGCCCGGCGGCGGTTTCGCACCCCGCTTTATGGCTAAAGGGGAAGGAGCGCATCTCTGGGATGCCGATGGAAAAGAATATATCGATTATGTATTATCGGCGGGGCCGCTTATCTTCGGGCACAGCAACCCGGAATTCATGGCCACCCTAAAAAACCAGCTGGATACGCTATGGTCACTCAACTCGACCGTTTTCCAGCAGTCGGTACTGGAGGTGGAGGTGGCGGAAAAGTTCGTTCAGCTTGTGCCGTGCGCGGAAAAGGTCCATTTCAATCCGACCGGCTCGGAGACGGTGCAGCTTGTCATCAGGCTGGCACGCGCTTATACCGGCAGGCGCTACTTCATTCGTTTTGAGGGCCATTACCACGGCTGGTTCGATAATATCCTGGGCGGGGCGGTTAATGAGGAGCCTGCCGGCAGGCCCTTTCCTCGGGAAAGCAAGCACAATCCGGCGACTGAAGGCAGGGACTCAGTGGCTCTGGAACAGAGCTTTCTGCTGCCCTGGAATGACATAGAGGTTCTGGAGGAAGTACTCGAGAAATACGGCCAGGAGGTGGCCATGGTCATCATGGAGCCTATCCTGTGCAACGCCGGCTGCTGTCCACCCCGGCCGGGCTATCTGGAAAAGGTCAGGCAACTTTGTACCAGATATGGCATCATACTATGTTTCGACGAGGTAATCACCGGTTTCAGGGTGGACCTGCACAGTGCCCAGGGCCTGTTCGGTGTAACGCCGGATATCGGTATTTTCGGCAAGGCCATGGCCGGTGGACTTCCGCTGGCTGCCTTTGCCGGCAGGAAGGAGATAATGGATTACCTTCTGGGAAAACGGGGGGTATCGGGAGGGACTTTCGGCAGGTATCCCCTGGGGCTTGCGGCAACGCTGGCCAGTATGAAGATTCTGGAAAAGGATAATGGCGCTTTCTACAGAAAGATAGATAGCATCCAGAAGCTGCTTATGGATGGTCTGAAGAAGATAAGCAAAAAACGGGGCATACCCATGTTCATGCAGGGCACCAGAGGCGCTTTCATAACCAGGTTCATAGACTTGGGCAAGGAGTTGGCCTACAGCGTCAGGGATTTTGCCGCCGTGGACATGCAGAAGGAGAGACGATGGGCGGAAATGATGGCTGAGGACGGCGTTATTCTGATGTTCGGCGGCCGGTTTTATATCAGCTCGGCGCACACTGAAGCGGATGTGCAGAGGACGCTGGAATGCGCTGAGCGGGTTATGGGCAAACTCTAACCAGAGAATTACCTTGTTATCTTATATGTATGTCGGATATTTCTTGCCCTTTCCTGTCGTGTATAAAATATCAAGGAGGCTGATAGATGAAGAAAGTAATGATTGCCTATTTCAGTTTAACCGGCAAAACCGAGAAGATGGCGCAATACATCGCTGAGGGTGTGCGCTTCAGCGGGCAGCAAGCCGTGGTCAGAAAAGTATCGGAAATCAAGAGCGCTGATGAGTTGACGGGTTATGACGGCTATATCTTTGGCTCTCCGACTTACCATCGGGATATGGGCGAGCCGATGAAAAAATTTCTCTTTCTGGCACGAAAGGCCAGCCTCGAGGGGAAGCTGGGTGGGGCTTTCGGCTCCTACACTCATAGTGGAGATGCGCCGGCTATAATCTTCGATACCATGCAGTATGTCTATAAAATGGAGCCGTTTGAGCTGGGCGCCCTCAATCTGAAAGAA
>CAYFVI010000108.1:0-5843 GCA_964346525.1 uncultured Dehalococcoidaceae bacterium | reverse complement strand
ACTTTCCGATGCCTGACTAATTATGAAAGAAGGGGGTCAGCAATGATTGTAGTTACGGAGCAGGCTAAAAGTAAGTTAAAAGAGATGTTGTCGGAAAAGGTAGACAACCCCCTGGCGGTACTGAGATTGACACCCAGTCATAAAGGGCTTGGTTTGGTTATAGACGTGGAGATGCCCGGTGATGAAGCTGTCGAACACGAAAACAATAAAATCCTGGTGGTGGAGCGAGCCCTGGCTGATAGCCTCGAAAACGTGACGCTCGATGTTGAGGATACACCAGAAGGTCCGGAGCTGGTAATAATTAAAGAGCAACCACAGTAGGGCTCGTTTTATTTCTATTATTGCCGCAGACCAATCTCCAGCCCTATATATAGCACATCAATATTCCTAATAACCGTGAGCGTTGCCGTTTCTCCGGGGTCCAGGTATTCTCCCAGATATGATGTTAGCATGGCTACGTTCTTGATCTCTACGCCATCGATGGCGACAATAATATCATCAACCCTAACGTCAGCAAACTCAGCCGGACTATCGGACACTACATGGCTGACCAGCACCCCGTTAATGGAATCTAGGCCCATATTTTCAACCTGCTGCGGCGTTAAATCAGAAATAGCAATACCCAGCCACGGGTAGTCAAAGTAGCCCTGGGCAATAATGGAGTCAGCGACACGCCTTGCCTTGTTTGAGGAAACAGCGTAGTATATGCCCTCGCCCTCTCCAGGGCCAACACGGGCAATGACCAGCCCAATAACGTTTCCAGTAGAATCGAATAGCGGCCCACCGGAATTGCCGAAATTGACCGCAGCGTCAAATTGAATCAGATTCGGTACCGAGCGACTCTGGGTATCGTATTCTATTTCGGCATTCCGGTTCAACTGGCTGACGATACCGGTGTTCAATGAGTCTGCCAGGTCGAAAGGACTCCCGATGGCAGCAACGGGGTCGCCGATTTTTATCTGATTGGAATCGGCCATCGCTAGCGGCGCAATATCAGGCACGCCATCAAGCTCCAAAACCGCCACATCGCTTAAGACGGAGGAGCCCACAACACTGGCGGTGAATACGCGCCCGTCCGAAGTAATGACATATATTTCCTCCAGAGCATCTATCACGTGATGCGCGGTCAGGACATGGCCTTCAGAGTCATAAATAAAGCCGGAACCTATCGTTCTCTGTCCGTTGCTGATTCTAATAACGCCCTGGCTGACTTTATTGTATACGTCCGCGGCGTCTATAACGAACCCGGCCATATCGGTTGTTTTAGCCAGCTCCTGCGTTATGATATCAATCCTCTCCAGGTTCGCACTTGCTTTTTCCCCGAGAGCATCAATCAGAGCCATGTTGTCGGCAACCTTACCTTCCAGGTCAGCCGCGTGAGCGGCATTTTTGTCTATATCAGACCCCAGACTATCGAGCTCTTTTTGAAGTTCATCACCTAGCAAGGCTATTTCACCTCGTATTGCTTGCGCCTGTGCCGTCTGCGTAGTCTGGAGTCTGCTCAGTTCCTCTTTCACCAGATTCATCTGTTGATAAGAAGTATAGGCGTAATAGCCGAATCCACCGGCAAGAAAAAGCAGCAAAATCAACAGCCCGACAGTTATTTTGTTTACCATATCTCACCTCCAGCAAGTCAGTGGTTAAATCTTCTCCGCCAGGATACTGGCAATGGCCCGTTTGTCATTCTGGTTTTCGAAAACCCCCTCGCGATAGCGCAGAACGCGGAAATCGCGGAACATATCCAGCAGTTCATTATGCTTGAGCAGGAAGTCGGGATTTTTCGGTTTTCCCCACTGCGCCTGGTCGATTAGGAAAGTCTCATAGACCACCATGCCACCGCGTTGCAGGCCAGCCTTCATCTGCGTTATGAGTGAGCGCTGCAGGTAGTAGAAGCAGATGATAACATTAAAGACACCTCTCTCAATCTCATAGCCCCGCTCGAGGTCGGCAACTTGTGCCTTGAGGGTAACGCTAGCCTGACGCGCTGCCTCCAGTGTGTCAGTCACCGCTTCCGCAGAAATATCGACTCCTTCCACCTCAAAGCCCAGCCTGGCCAGATAAATTGCGTTCCGACCATGTCCCATCGCCACATCCAGAACCCGTCCTTTTGGCAGCATATGGACGCTGTCCGCCAGAAAAGAGGCAGGGGCGGGAGAATGATTTTCAGTGTGATTCATTCTACATCCATCCGGACTGGCCCATAAATGATAAAAGTCACACAAGAGTAGCAGGACAGGGCAGGCCCATGGGTTAGCCTCCGTCCAGCTGTGGGAAAGCGACCTCGGTATAGAGAGCTTCGACGCGCTGCTTGTGTTTCATCTCCTGCGTTGCCAGCCTCCCAATCAGTTTCTTGACCTCTCCGGCAGGGTGGATAATGGCCAGGTCAGTGTAGAAGTCATAGGCCGCCTTTTCCCTTCGGGCAGCCAGCAGGAAAACACCGCCCAGGCTCATGTCGGGAGAGACCTCAGGCTGGTCAAGATGTTCGGCAATTTTATAATCTATCGTATGTTTGATGCTGAGCGCTCCTCCTTTTAACTCACCCCTGAGGTAGCTCTCCACCAGGCGTTGATGCCCCAATTCCTGCTTGGCCAGGCTTTGAAAAGCGCTTCTGACGGACGCTTCCTTTACTTTCTGGCTCAGGTCAGTATACAAACGCTGCGACTCGATTTCTTTCTGAATGGCTTTCTCCAGAACATCCTTTAGTGACAATTGAACTGCCATATCTCCGTCTCCTGGCGTATTAACCAATCTGTTCTCGTGTCATGCGCCGGTGCTCTTTGAACATGCATTTATCCATCACAACGAGCAACCCCGCATCTCTGGCCCTGACCGCGGCCTCTTCATTCACAATCCCTTCCTGCATCCACACCGCCCTGGCCCCGATTTTAACGGCCTCCTCTACAATGGGCATAACGTATTCCGGACGACGGAATATCTCCACCACATCCACCTTCTCCGGTATGGAACTCAGGTCCGGGTGGCTCTTTCTGCCCAGTATCTCTCGGGCGTTTGGATTGACCGGGATGATGTTGTAACCCTGTTCGGCGAGGTATCTGGCTATCCTGTAGCTGGGCTTTTTGGGGTCGGGGGATAGCCCGACCACGGCCACATTGCGAGATTCCCTGAGTATTTTTTCTTCGATACTTGTCCTAATTTTCCCCATAGAATAGCCGGTCGTAGAGGGTTTCCAGGCGCTTTTTATGCTTCACTTCCTCATTGGCCAGATTGGCGCAAAGCTTTTTAGCGCTTTCCTCACGCGCCATGCCCATCATCCTGCGGTAAAAGTCCACCGACTCCTCCTCGCGTTTCATGGTAAAGATGAGTGTGTCCTGCAGGCCGGCACCTTCAAGAGTATCGCCGCCAACCAGGTAATTGCTGATTTTAAGGTCTGCTATTTCTTGGGGATGCCACTGTTTTGCCAGGCCTTTCTGCTTCAAGTCCTTTAGTTTTTCAGCGTGTCTTACTTCCTGCCGGGCAAGGTCTTTGAGGAGTTCCTTAGCACTTGGGTCGTCGGTCTTCTGCTGCGCGGCCTCGTATAGGGCCTGCGAGGCAATTTCTTTGTATATAGCAGTATCCAGCACCTCGTCCAACTCATCGGGCATTTCCGCAATCTCCTTTAAAGAAAGTCAAAGCTCCGCCAGTATTTTCCTCTCTTCAACCTTGGTGCGATATATTTTAAGCGGCCTGGGCGACCTGACTACCTGGCTTAACTTGGAAATAAGGGCGGGCCAATCTGTCCAGCGGATCGCGTGCCCATCAGTCAAATCGAATTGAGAGCCATGGCGGGGGCAGGTGACGACTGAACCATTCAGGGTGCCCCGGGCTAAACTTGCCCCGAGGTGCGGGCAACGGCCTTCGGCGACATAGTATCTGTCCCCGACCCGTGCCACAAGGAGCCTGTTTCCCCCAACCGTAACCTCTTTCATGGCACCGTCGGGCAATTCGTCAGCCTTTCCTATCTCAACAAATTCTGCCATGCTGGCCTTCTGCATAAAGCCGGTTGGTGTACCGGCATAGCTTCTCTATTTATCCTCCTCTTCTTCCAGCAGGTCGTTGAATACGTCAATGTGGTAGAGCTCATTATCGCGGATGCGGAAGAACAGCTTCTTCAGGTCAGCATCACTGGTTTTCTGGCCCACCTTATCATACTTCCCGGCCACCTCTTTTTCGATTTTGATGTCGGCATTGAGCATATCCGCTGGTCTGGTCGACCGGTCTACCTCGGTATGCTCAATTAACGGATTGCCGCCGCTGCCTACTAGCTCCTCCGCCAGCCAGCCGAGATGCTGCATTTCATTAACCGCCTGGTCCTGCAATTGCTCCTGCGCCTCCTCACTCTTGCTCAGGTAGGAGTGGAGGAGATACTGAAGGATAACCGTGTACTCATGCTCAATGCCCCAGTTCAGCGTCCTGGCGGTCTCATCCTGACGGTCACCTCTGATGTCCTCAATTCCTTCACGTTCTGCCTTATCAACGAAGTGGGTGAAGTTGCCGTGATGTGCCTGCTCATCGGAAAGGATACGCTTTAAAAGGCGCTTTATCTTGGGGTCGTCAATGAGGCTGATGTGCTCCTGGTACTGTTTTATCGCCCCTTCCTCCAGAGAAACATCGTTCTGCATCCAATCGGAGACCTGTGCTCCGCCCATGCGCATGGTGCCCCTTTCCAGACTGGGCACACCGCCAAGCTCAACAATTACCTCCGCCAGCCAGTCAAGATGGCGCATCTCATCCCGTGAGATAGCCTCTATCTCGCAGGCCATCTCGCCTTCACCCATTCCATAAGCGTGGTTCAGATACTGTATGATGGCGCCGTGTTCATCCTGAAGGTTTTTGTTCAGCAGTTCAATGATTTTGCTTTTATCCATAGCAGCCCTCCTGCGTGTGATTAAATGTAGTTATTTGCCTTATGTTTGGCGGCAATGGCATCCGCCAGCTTATCCAGCGCCTGGAAGTCGGACTCTTTGGGAAACCCTTTGCACATTACCGGTTCCAGCACTTCAACTTTGAGGTTTGGGACCATGGCGCTGAGCTGTTCCACCGCTCTACTTCCCCAGCCGTAGGAGCCAATGATGGATAGGAATTTTATATTGGGCCGGAGCGCGTTGGCCAGAAAAGCAGCGAGAGCGACATTAGGGTGCGGGCCAACCAGCGCAGTAGGCACACCGATAACTACAGTCGCAGCGTCGACCAGCGACATGGCCAGTTTGCCCAGGTCGGTGGCGGCCAAGTCAAACTGCTTTACCGTAACCCCGCGCTGCACAAGTGCCCCAACCAGGTGAGCAACCATGGCGCGAGTGCTGCCGTGCATGGTGACGTAAGGTAGAACGACGATGTTCTTTGGTTCATCAAATGCCCAGCTATGATAAGCCTTCATTATAAATTCAGGTCGGTTATGAAGAGGGCCATGGCTGGGGGCAATGATGTCGATGGCATAATTCTTCAACGTCTCCAGGTTTTTCTGTATGCTGGTGCGGAAAGGCATCATTATCTCGGCATAGTAACGTTTGGCCGCTTCATAAAGCTGCCCCTCATCAGCGATAAAAAGGTCGCTGGTCGCCAAGTGAGAGCCGAAGAAATCGCAGGAGAACAGTATCTTCTCCTCTCGCAAGTAGGTGACCATCGTTTCCGGCCAGTGCACCCAAGGGGCGTGGATGAACTCCAGAGTCCGGTTGCCCAGAGAGAGCGTTTCCTTATCCTCAACCGTCAGGATTCTCTCCTCTGGAGCCAGCATCAAGTCCACGAGCATGCCCTTGCACTTTGGACTGCAAACAACCTTTGCTTCCGGATATCTGCTCAGCACTGAGGGCAGTGCTCCGGAATGATCCTGCTCAGCATGGTTGGTG
>CAYFVI010000107.1:0-4025 GCA_964346525.1 uncultured Dehalococcoidaceae bacterium | reverse complement strand
CCGATGACACCGTGGGCTCGCTCTACTTTAACAAGCTCTTCCCTATGGGCATCGAGGCGATAAAAGAGAGCATCGAGCTTATCAAAGGGGGTAAAGCACCGAAAATCCCTCAGGACGAGGCGCAGGCCACCTATGAAGGCCTGTGCACCCATGCAACCATAGACTGGAATGAGCCGGCGCCGAAAGTCTACAATCTCATACGCGGCACCAATCCCCAGCCGGGGGTTACGACCAGCTATGGCGACCTGAAATTCAAGGTATTTGACTCCGAACTGTGCGCCGGCCGGGTGAAAGGCCTGCCGGGCGAGGTAATCGAGATTACGGAATCCGGGTTTCTGGTGGTGGCCTCAGGCGGTGCTATATTCATCAAGCGGGTGCAGCCCAGAGGCTCGCCAAAGGTAGCCGCCGCCGACTTCGTTGCCCAGTCAGGTCTCGCGTCAGGCGACCGCTTGGGCCCATAGCGCTTGCCAATGCCAAAGTGCGGGAGTATAATGACACAGTATGGTTAAAGGGTTCTTGCTCATAAAGCTGATCCCCGGCCTGGAGTCTGATGCCCTCTCACAGATTCGCACTATTCCCGGTGTAACCGATGTCAATCTTGTCTTTGGACAATGGGATGCTATCGCCACCACCGAGGGGAAGAGCCTTTTCGAGCTTTCCCGCATCATCATCCGAGAGATTCGCGGCATTCAGGGCGTCCAGGACACCGAGACACTGGTGCAGGGCGAGTTATAAACGAGCCGGTCAAGATACAGCCCCCCATTTATGATGTCTGTATGGAGGTGATAAAATGCCAGATTCCAACGTGCCCATGCCCAATAGAGAGCGTTTCAAGGCCATCTGCCATGCGGAGAGGCCGGGCGATTTCATGGTCATGGACTGGTTCCACCGCTGCTGGGCGGACACGCTTGAGGAATGGATAAAACAGGGTGCCCCGGAAGCAATCAGGACACAGGAAGGTCTGAACGAATACTTCGGTTTTGAGCACCTCCACGGCCTGCAGGAGGTCATCTCGGAGCACAACCGCTCCGATTTGAAAAAAATCGCCTCCGCACAGAGCTTCGGCTTTTACCACGTGACCCCGCCCATCATGCCCGTCTTTGAGATAAGGGTGCTGCGGGAGGACGAGCGCCACCGGGTGGAAACGACCTTTGGCGGCTCGGTGGTGGAGGTCTCCAAGGAGCACCCGTGGCGTATGCCCAAGTATGTGGAACGCCCGGTGAAGGACAGGGCCACCTGGAACGAATACAAAAAGCGCCTAGACCCCAAGACGCCGGAGCGCTGGCCCTCGCCCTGGAAAGAGTATGTGCAGAAGAGAAACGCCGAAGATGTCCCCACCATGCTTCTGCTGGAAGGGTTTTTCGGGGTGCTGCGGGAGTGGACCGGGCTGGAGCAGCTCCTCTACATGTTCTATGACGACCCCAAGCTGGTCGAGGATATGATGGACCAGGTGCTCTACCTGGATATGGAGATGGCCAAGGGCGTGCTCAAAGACATGAGAATCGATTGCGCCCGCTTCTGGGAAGATATGGCCTACAAGAGCGGTCCCCTGATTTCACCGGAGATGTTCCGCAGGTTCGAGCTGCCACGCTACCGCCAGATAACCGACTACCTCCGCAGTCAGGGAGTGGACATCCTCCACGTGGACAGCGACGGCAATATCGATGAGCTGATACCTCTCTGGATAGAGGTCGGTATCAATTTTCCCTGGCCGCTTGAGGTCGCCGCTGGTATGGACGGCACTGCCTGGAGGAAGAAGTACGGCAAGGACATCATCATCGGCGGCAACATCGATAAGCGGGTATTTGCTAAAGGTAAGGATGCTATCAAGGAAGAGGTCATGTCCAAAGTCCCGTACCTGGTAGAGACCGGCCCCTACTTCCCCTGCCTCGACCACGTGATCCCGCCGGACGTTCCTCTGGAGGGTTTCCGCTACTACATCAACCTGCTTAGGGAAATAGCCGGCAGGGACAAACTGCCAGAGTAGGCGATACTGCGGAACCAAAGGAGGCTGATGCAGGCATGTCAATATTGATTACTGGAGGCATGGGTTTCATCGGCATCGGGCTGGCGCATGAGCTGGTCGCCAAGGGGAAGGACGTTGTCCTGTTTGATATTGTTATTAGACCGGAACGTGTGGCTGATATAAAGGACAATGTCAAAATCATTCAGGGAGACCTGAAAGTATGGCCGGAAGTGATGAATGCGGTCAGAGACAACAATGTGGAAGACGTCTTCCATCTGGGCGCTATGCTCAGCGTCCCCTCCGAGCTGAACCCCTGGGGTTCATTCCAGACCAATGTTGCCGGCATCATGCACATGCTGGAGGCGGCGCGGCTTTTCGGCGTGAAAAAATTTATCTTTCCCAGCAGCATTGCCTCCTATGGCCTGGACACGGGTGAGGTAATCACCGACACCACCCTGCAGCGGCCGACCACCGCCTACGGGGCAAGCAAGGTTTATGGCGAGCTCCTGGGCAGGTTCTACCGCCGCAAGTTTGACATTGACTTTCGCAGCCTGCGTTACTGCGGGGTTATCGGCCCGGGGGTAAAGACGCCGGGCATCGTCCAGTACAATGCCTGGATGATTGAAAACGCCGCCCTCGGCCGGTCCTATGAGTGCTTTGTCACCCAGGACGCCTACAGCCCCCTCACCTACTTCAAAGATGCCATCCACGCCACATTGCTGCTCTATGAGGCCCCCGCGGAGAACATCAAGACGGTCTGCTACAACATCAGCGAATTCTCACCGGCGCCGACGGCCAAGGAACTGGAGCTCACCATCAGGAAATTCATCCCTGATATCAAGGTCACCTACAAGCCGGACCCGGTGGTCATGGCTTTTCACCGGACCCAGAGCATGAAGGTCATTGACGATAGCCGGGCGCGCGAGGAATGGGGCTGGCAGCCGCTGTTCGACAACCTGGAGGACATGGTGGCCGACTTCATCAATGAGGTGCGCACCAGACCCAAATATTTTGGACTGGCCTGAAGAGACTATCTTCCGGGTATCTTGGCGATTATCTTCCGGGCTTCAGCCTCAGGATACGCCTTCATGGTCTCGGTGCGGACGTTGCCCCCGCTGCCAATTGCCAGAAGTGTAGCTGCCACGGCCTCGTCATTCGGTCCCTCAGTAATAACTACCATGTCATACCGGCCCATGGTCAGGTAGTAGCCGACCCACTTCCCGCCCACCGCCTCGACGGCCTTTCTGGCCGCATCAATACGCTGCGGGGCCTCCTTGACATTCCTGACGCCTTGGTCTGTCCAGTTGGCAAGAGTGATATAGGTTGGCATGTTACCCTCCTTTCACATTATTGTAGGATCGGTGGTTTTTAACCTTTTCAATTTCAACCCAGACCTGAAACCGATTAGCGCAGCCCTTTCTCTGTCAGGTTTATAATCATATTGACCATCATCTTGGGCAGACCGCTGACCACCTGCTGCGCCATGGCAAGCCTGTCGAAGGTAGACCTGACCTCTTTAATCTTGTCTCCTTCTAACTCATAGGCACAATAGGCCAGCACAGTTGCCCTCTTCCCTCGCATGGTGCTGGATATCTCATGCTCGATCAAGGCCTTATTCCCCTGGGCAATGATGCCATTACCGCATTCCCTGACCTTGATATCCTTCATCTGGTCGTACATCCCTGCCGTGTAACGTCGTACCTCGTCCTTACCTTTGATGGTACCCATGGGGCTTACCCAGACAGCGTCCTCAGTGAAATAGGCCATTGTCTTCTCCAAGTCGCCGTCTTCCATTGTCTTGAGGAACTCACGCACGATAGAGGGGGTTTTTTCTTCCGGCATTTTATTTACCTCCTTATTACCGAAATAAAAAAGCGCCAGCAACCGCATCTTTATCGCGCGGTCCCGGCGCCCATATTTGCTCCATTCGCCTCAACCGGTTTTTTAAGGTTTTACTACAAGCGTCATTAATTATAGTCCTTATCTGGCCATTGTCAATAGCTTTAACTGGATTTTTTAATAATTAGTTATGTTCTGAAAATAAAATTCTGGAACATGT
>CAYFVI010000106.1:0-7215 GCA_964346525.1 uncultured Dehalococcoidaceae bacterium | reverse complement strand
CCAGAAAACGAATAGTTCCCGGTTATTTTGCCCTGCAAATCCACCTGCTGAACGAAGTCAAGGCCCTGCTCTTTCCCCGCCTCAAAGTCTACTTCACCGAAGGCAGGCGCCACGTGCACAATGCCGGTGCCGTCTTCCATGGAGACAAAATCGGTGGCAATAGCCCTATAGGTCAAATTTTTTACTGGTTTTTGCGGGACAAGTTTCGCACCGTCCTGAAAACGCCGCCGCTCCACTCCAAATTCATGAGGATTAAATAGAGGTTCGTATTTAACCGCTTCTTTGCCATCACCGCTCACGAAATCACTGCCCGTTACTTCTTCCACGACCTGGCTGGCGGTAAAACCAACGGCGCCGAGCAAAGCCGAAGCGAAAATCAAATATTCCTCATCGGTCTCCACCACGGCATATTCCGCGTCAGCGGCCACAGCAAGGGCGGTATTGCCGGGCAGGGTCCAGGGTGTGGTCGTCCAGGCCAGAAAATAGGCTGGTTTATCCGAGGATACAAATCGTTTGAACAGCCTCTCCCGTACCTCAGAACCCACCAGAGATGTCAGGTCAACTTTGAACTTGATATATACCGACGGGTCTTCCGTGTCCTCTTCATAGCCCAGCGCCACCTCGTGGGAGCTGAGCGACGTGCCGCAGCGGGGGCAGTGGGCGGCGGTCTTGTATCCCAGGTATATCAAATCCCGGTCCCACATCTGCTTGAGCGCCCACCATACCGTCTCAATGTAGTAGTTCTCCATGGTAACGTAAGGGTGCTCAAGGTCGCACCAGTAGGCGATGCGCTCGGTGAGTGCGTTCCAGTCTTTCAGGTAACGGAAGACGCTCTCCCGACAGCGGGCGTTGAATTTGGCGATACCGTACTGTTCGATCTGTGTTTTGCTGGAAAGGCCGAGCTCCTTTTCCACCTCCAGCTCCACGGGAAGGCCGTGTGTATCCCAGCCGCCGATGCGCGGCGTATAATAGCCTTTCATTGCCCGGTGGCGCGGAATGATATCCTTGAAAATGCGGGAAAGAACGTGGTGGATTCCGGGGCTGCCGTTGGCCGTGGGCGGTCCTTCATAGAGGGTGAAGCGTGGACCGCCCTTCCGGTTCTCCACGCTCTGCTCAAAGATTTTGTTTTCCTTCCACCAGCGGAGGAGCTTTTCCTCAAGCTGCGGCAGGTCGAGCTTACTGCTCACCGGACGGAACATTTATTTCTCCCCATAAAAGACTAAACCCGTCCCCTAGGGACGGGAGTTTTCAACCCGTGGTACCACCCTATTTCCCCGGTTTCCCGGGGCACTCTGTCAGGACACCCTCTGATGCCCTCGTCCCGGATAACGGCTGACGCTGCCGGCCAGGCCTACTGGGCCTCAATCTCCATCTGACGACCGTTCGGTTGGCGGCTCGGGAGGGATTTTCGGAAAGGCGCTCACGTCTGCTTGCACCATGCCAGACTCGCTGGGTGACCGTAACTCCCCTACTCTTCTCCGTCAAAGCCTTTGCGACTAAAGGTTAGCACACTTTGGAAAGGCAAGTCAATTTGACGGCAATACTTTGGGCACAACAACCACCCGCCGTGCCTCACCCTCCCCTCTGCTCTCGGTGGTCACATCCTGATGGTCCACTAGCGCCAGATGGACGATGCGCCGGTCAAAGGCGGGCATTGGCTCCAGGGCAAAAGGTTCTTTCCTCTGTGTCACCTGCTCGGCAATCCTCAAAGCCATAGTCTGAAGCGCGTTGCAGCGACGTTGCTTGTAGCCCTCTACATCGATTACTATCGGCAACCATACCTTCTTCTGATGACCGATGATAATCCTTACCAGATACTGGAGGCAGGAGAGGGTCTGTCCCCTCCGCCCGATCAGGATTCCCAGGTCATCCCCTTCCACATTGAGGGTTATGGAGCTTGGCGCTTCAGCCTGGCTTTCCACCAGTGCCCCATGTACCGGATTCACCGAAGCCGAGATACCCATCAGGCCAAGCAAGGTCTCCAGGATATCCCGTGCTACCTCAGCAATTTCAGACTCGTTCTCGCTCATCTGCATTTACTACCCTATTTCCGTTACCTTCGCTTGGGGCGTTTGCTCTTCTTCGCATGTCGTTTCATCGCCCTCAGGCCCGGTTGATACCTGCCAAACGCGGCCCCTTCTTTCGATGCCACATCGGCCGCAGGGATGTCAGCACCAACGTCCGCACCAATATCAGACTCGGTCTCTGCGTAGTCGGCTCCCTTTTCCTCCACCCTAGTGATACGCGTTATATACTTTTTATCCCGCCCTGCCGGTTTATCCGCCGCCTTAGTGGATAGTCCACCCCATCCCCCGGTGATGAAGTACTGCATGCCGATCTGTATGATATTGGAAATCACCCAGTAGAGCGCCAGTCCACTCGGGAACTGCATGGTGATGAAGGCGAACATTAACGGCATTATCCACAGCATCATCGTGCTCTGCGCCTGCTGCCTGGGGTCACCGGTCCTCGGGGTGACCATCTTCTGCGAGAGCCACATCGTACCGCCCACCAGGATCGGCAGAATCAGAAACCTATCCGGTACCGCCAGGTCCAGCCAGAGAAAGCGGCTGTTGAGCGGCACTAGAGAAAAGACCTGCGACCACGACGAATAGAGATGCCCGGAAAGCTTCAAAAAGTCCTCGGGGATGACTGCCAGCACGCGGATAATAGACTGGAAGAGCGCTATCCACACCGGCAGCTGGACCAGCATTGGCAGCAGGCAGCCAGCAGGATTGACGCCGGACTCTTTGTAAAGCCGCATCTGCTCCTGTGCCAGCTTCTGCTTGTCCTTGCCGAATTTCTTCTGCAGCTCGGCCATCTTCGGCTGCAGCTCCTGCAGCGCCTTGGTCGACCGGGTTTGCCTGATGGTAAGCGGCATCGTTATCCCCCGCACAATAATGGTCAGCGCTATTATCGCCAGGCCAAAATTATTGAACAGGGCGCCGGAGACGACGATAAGGACATTTATCATCGGCGACAGTATGATTAAATCCCAGATTTCACCAATCAAGATAACTTACCTCACTCGCTCTCCAGTTCAAGACTCCACAACGTGGTCCCGGACCGGGCATCAACGGCATAGAGGACATCGTCGGCGCTGTGAATATAGACAACTCCACCGCTGGTGGTCAGTGGCGCGTAAATCCCGTCCTCCAGGTTGACCAGCTGTTTTTTCTGCCTGGGACTGACATTTAATGAGTACACCTGTCCCGCCTCAACTGCCACAACGACATTGCCGTCAGCCAGAACCGGTGAGGAGCTGACCGGACCTTCCAGGTCAAAGACGGCGACTTTATCACCGTTTTCCGCCTTCACGGCATGCACTTTTCCTTCGACCGAAACAGCGTAGATGATGCCGTCATCGGCCAGGGGACGTGACCAGAACCAGTTATCGGACTGATACGGGTTTTCCCAGCGCGGGCTGCCATCGGCCTCGTTCAGCGCGTACAGATGCCGGTCAAAAGAACCGAAGTAAACTGTGCCATCGTATACCAGCGGAGTGGCCACAATCGCCCCTTCCGTTGCAAAATCCCACTTCCGGGTGCCGTCAGCCACATTCACGGCATACAGCTTCTTGTCAAATGAGCCGATGTACACCGTATCACCGTTTACCGCCGGCGTTCCCCATATTTTCCCCTCGGGCTCTTCAAATATCCAGAGTTCATCTCCGGTGGCGGCATCAAGGGCGTAAAGCTTGCCGTCGGAGCCGCCGAAATATACTTTATCCCCGTCCACCACCGGCGCGCCCACAATCGGTTCCAGCTCATCTTCCCTCGGATACACCCAGCGCAGAGCGCCGGTCTCCGCGTTTATGGCGTACATTTTGCCGTTATAGCCGGTAATGTAGACCAGCTCCGGCGTCACCGCCGGTGTTCCGTATATGGCCACCGCCTGGTCTCCCGGGGTACAGCCGAAGCCGCCAGACTGCTTCTGTTTGAACGGGACATCCGGCCAGAGGCGCTGCTGGGTGGACTTATCAACGGCGACCAGCTTGCCTTCCATTGAGCCCAGGAAGAGGGCTTCATCGCTAACTGAAATACCTGACCACCCTCTCGGTATACCTTCTACCGTCCGGCAACCGGTTACCACCAGCCCGCTGACCAGTATCAGAAGCAGCACCTTGCTTATGGTTAGTTTCTTAAACAACTATTTTGTACTCCTCGCCCCGTTTCCCGTTTATAGAGAGTGAGCCCCCACTGCACTTATGGCACCGGGTCATATCCCCCTTCATGTAAGGGATGACAGCGGCAGAGACGCCTTGCTCCCAGCCAGATGCCCTTCGCCAGGCCGTGTCTTGTAATAGCCTCGAAGGTATATTGGGAACAGGTAGGGGCAAATCGGCAGGAATGCAATGTAACCTGGGATAGGGTCATCTGATAGAGCCTAATGAGACCTAAGGCTAACTTCTTCATAATTTTCAACCAGCAATCCGGCCCGAGACAGCAGATCCCTGACTGCCGCTTCAAGTCCAGCGTAATCAACACCCGCCGTATGTGAACGAGCAATAAAGACAATATCCCATCCCGCTTGCAGCGAGGTAGAGCGCAAAATTTCACGGAGCAAGCGCTTCACCCTGTTCCTCACCACCGCCTTGCCCACCCGGCGGCCAACCGAAAAACCATATCGGGATGAGGCTAGTTCGTTGGATAGTGCCTTCATCACCAGCAAATTATTCGTCCACGAATCGCCTTTATTGTAGACAAGCGCATACTGCACCGGCTTCGTCAGATACTGCTTACCCCTCACTTCACACCCCCCATTACAGGCTGGTTAGCCAGGTCTTACACGACCGTTAGTCTCTTACGTCCTTTCAGTCGTCTTGCCTTTAAAACAGCGCGTCCACTTCTGGTGCTTGCCCGCGCTCGAAAACCGTGCTCGCGCTTCCGCGGAATCCTCTTCGGTTGATACGTCCTTTTTGGCACTTCAATTCACCGTTATAATATACCAGTTTTCCCTTCTTATCCTGGGGAATTAAGCTGAAATATCGTTATCTACCGTCATCACCGATCAACTGGACGCGCCCGACTCATGAATATGAACCGGCGCGTGCGGCAACAGGGCCAGGTGCCGGGCCTTTTTTATCTCCCTCGCCAGAATGCGCTGATGCCTGGCACAGGTACCACTTTTACGGCTCGGCGCAATCTTTCCCCTATCGGTAATGAAGAGCATCAATTTTTCGGGTTTCCGGTAATCTATGACCTGCGTCTTGTCCGCACAGAATGTACATACCTTGCGCTTGGGCACATATCTCGATTTGGTCCACTTCCTACTTCTAGTCGTCTCTCTCGCTTCTGCCATTCACAACCCTTTCCATGCATTAATCTAGAATGGAATATCGTCAGGTTCCAGTTCCGCAGCATCGCTTTCCTCGGCCTTGCCAGCAGTGCCGGTACCTTCCTCCAGCCTCTCTTCAGGCAGCGGTGATACCCCTCTACGGTCAAGGAATATCACCTTATTGGCAATTATTTCTGCCCTGGAATGCTGCTGTCCGTCCTGTCCTTCCCAGCTGCGGGTGTGCAGCCTGCCTTCAGCATAAACCAGCCGACCTTTGGCCAGGAACTGATTGCACTGTTCGGCAAGCTTGTTCCAGGTTACCACGTTGAACCACTCCGTTTCCTGTCTGCGCTCTCCCTCCGGCGTCGTCGATACCCAGTTGGTGGCAACGCGAAACGAGGTTACGGGTTTCCCGTTTGGTGTAAACCGCATCTCCGGCTCCCCACCGACATTCCCGATTATGGTCACTTTGTTCAGACTTGGCATGGCTCCGACACTCCTTTTACCCTCGCTCTTCTACAGAGACGTCAGGGCAACCCCCCATTTTAACCGCCGACCTTTAACAACAGGTGCCGTAGAATTTCCTCCGATATCTTCAGGTTGGCCTCCAACTCCTTAGCCCAATCGGGCCTCATCTGACATCGCGTTAGCACATAATTACCCTCAAAATGACGCTTAATTGGGTAGGCCAGCTTTCGCTTACCCCATCGTTCTTCCTCGGATATAACACCACCTTTGCCGGTAATAAACTGGTTCACATTGTTGACCACAGCCTCTAGAGCACCTTCTGCCCCTTCAGGTCTGAGCACTAATACCAGTTCGTAGTCCTGCAACTGTTTCCCCTCTGTTTTTGTCTCTTCTTTTTTACTACTCTTTTTTGTCGCCATTTTCCAACCCAGAAAATTTTCTCGAACATTATACCACAAACGACAAATACCGACAATGCTTAATTAGGCTATACATCCCACCAGTTTTCCGCCACCTGCCATTGTCCAGTTGGTGAGCTTGACACAGTATACCACCTTTGTTACACTCTAGGTAAGTACCGGGAACAGAAATCTGTATCTTCTTCACAAAGGTAATACACCGGCCCCGTGGTGTAGCGGACTAACATGCCACCCTGTCACGGTGGAGATCAGGGGTTCAAATCCCCTCGGGGTCGCCAGATATCTGGCATTCAGCCGCAGGATTATGCCCTTAAATCGCCGATAACGGGCACTTTTTGGCCCCTGTCACGGATTTCTTGTCGTTTCTATGCCTTCTATAAAGCAAACCTGGAATCAAAGAAAAATGCCCTTCAGGTATCTGGATTAAGGGTTATCCGGTAGGGCAATAATGACTGCTTCTCTTAACTTGTTGACGATTTGCTGCTCTATGTAGCCTCTTTTGACCATTCCAATCTGCTTTCCTCAGTGCCTATTCTAACCTTATAACGGGACCGATTTCTGAGGGGCAGGTCAACAGCACGAGCTATTCTGGTAACCAGTCTCAAACAGAAAACTGTCGAAAACAACATAATTGGCCAGGCCAATATTATCAATGGCGTTTCATAGACATATTCGCCATACTCATTGATTGTTAGCAGAACCTGATAGTCATTAAATAACGCACTGAAGTAGTGAACCACCATAAGGGTAGCAAGGCCGAAAGTCCAGAGTAGCCCTATTAATACCAGTGTGAGCTTTATTATGGACCTCATTCACAATCCCCCCTTTAAATAATCTTCTACGAACGCAGTTTGACTGAATCATGATTAAGAAACGCTAAAAATCACGCAATTAATTGTTAACATTTTCTAAATAACCGAAGCTGGAGAAATTCTCGACCTTTCCTCTACATTAGCCGGGCAAAGTCCAGGTTTGACCTTTTGTACCATTACTTTAGTCCTATGTTACAGGAGTCACCTTACGGCATTGTTAAATATGACGGGAAAGAATA